>PLDE01000204.1 GCA_003135035.1 Candidatus Dormiibacterota bacterium
GCGCCGCCCGGGCGCTTGCCCAGCGCCACTACTCCACCGTATGATATACCAACTGGTATATCACTTGGCGGGGGGAGCGCGATCGCCACAACAACGGCCGGGGCCGAGGTGCTGATTCCCGGCGGCGCAGGCGCCGCCCTAACCGTCACTCGCGGCCAGCTCCTGGAGATTGTCGACGTCGAGGGGCAGCAGGTGGCCGACTTCGTCGCCTTCGCCGCCGGCGGTGACACCGAGTGGCTGTCCACCACCCACACCCGGTCGGCGACCATGCGGCTCGACCTCAGAGCCGGCGACATCCTGCAGAGCAACTGGCGGACGCCCATGTTCGAGCTGGTCCAAGACGACGTCGGCACCCACGACGTCATCACCTCGATGTGCGACGCTCGCCGCTACCTGCTCGACTACGGGGTAAGCGACCACCGCAGCTGCCGCACCAACCTGACCCGGGCCCTGGAGCCCTGGAGGATCAGCGAAGAGCGCATTCCCGACCCCTTCAACTTCTTCCAGAATGCGCCCATCCTCCCCGACCGCTCCTTTGGCAACCAGCTGCCGATCGGCCGGCCCGGGGACCGCTTGACCCTGCGAGTTCTCGCGGACGCGGTGGTGGCGGTGTCCGCCTGCCCCCAGGACCTCAATCCCTGCAACGGCTTTCACCCCAGTCCGATCCGCCTGCGAGTGCAGGACCCGAATTCTCAGGAGGGGACCTTGAACAAGACCAGGATTCGCCGCCCCGACGTGCTGCCCGAGCCGATCAGCCACTACACCGACGCGGTGGCGGCGGGCGGTCTGCTCTGGCTCTCGGGAATGCTGCCGGTCGACCCCCAGGGCAACCTGGTGGGCGGCGACGATGTGGTGCGCCAAACGGAGCAGATCTTCCACAACATCGGCTTGCTGCTTCAGGGTGCTGGCGCCGATTTCGACGACGTGGTCAAGGTCAGCCTGTTTCTGCTGCGGATGCAGGACCGAGAGGCCGTGAACAGCGTGCGCCAGCGGGTGTTTGGCGCTTCGCTACCGGCCAGCACCCTGGTCGAGGTCAGCGCCCTGGCCATCCCCGGGGCCCTGCTGGAAGTGGAGACCCTGGCGGTGGTGGACGACTCCGGGGGCGGCAAGGGTGGGCGCGCCACGGTTGGCCGCCATCAACCAATGGGAGGAAAGTAGTGAACCGAACTTGCATCTCTCTGATCCTGCTGGGCAGCCTGGTGGTCGCCAGCGGCGCCACCGCGATCCAGGCCTCCGCTTCTGGCAGCGGCACTTTGACGATCGGCGAGTTCACTCCATTCTCGGGGCCGGACGGTTCGTTCGGGCCCGAGCTGGCGGCAGGCTGCATCCCCGCCACCCAGCTGATCAACAGTGAGGGCGGCGTCCTGGGTCATCACCTCAACTGTGTCGAAGAGGACACCCGGGGCGACCCCGCCGACGCCGTCCCCGCGGCCAACAAGATGATCGCCTCGGTCTCCAATCTGATCGGCGCCCTGGGACCCAGCTCCGACGAGGCCCTGGCCACAGTGCCGATCCTCAACCAGGCCAAGGTGCCGATGTTCGTAGAGACCGGCCAGGCCGCCTTCGACCACACCAGCGACAAGTACTTCTGGCGCATCACTCCCGCCGATGATGTCAAGGGCTACGCCCTCGCCCTCTGGGCCCACCGCGCCGGCTACACCCGCGCCGCAGCCGTGTTCGGCAGCGATGTGGGCTCCCAGTCGGACGTGCCTACCCTGCTCACCGCCTGGAAGCGCCTGGGGGGCAAGATGGTGGTCAATCAGCGCATCGCTCTGGATTCCAGCTCGTACGAGACCGAGGTCGAGCAGCTGGTCCAGGCCCGTCCTCAGGTGATCTTCACCGAGGTCGACCCGCAGACCGGAGCGACCTACTTCAGCGAGCTGCAGCAGCTCCACGGTCTGATCCCGGTCATCGGCACCGAGGTTAGCCTGGAGGGCCCCTGGTTGCGAGCGGTGACCGGTGCCCTAGGGGCTGGGCCCACGGCCAAGTACATCGAAGGCATGCAGCCCTATGCGCCCCCCAGCGGTCCCGCTTGGAAGGTCTTCAACAAGGCCCTGCTCAAGGCGCGGGCCAGTGTCCCCAGTCCGGGCCAGTGGTCAGCCGACCCCTACACCATGACTTTCTATGACGCCGTCAACGTGATCGGGCTGGCCATCCTGGAGGCCCACTCCACCTCGCGCTCGGCCTACAACCAGGACGTCGCCAAGATCACCGCCCCGGGTGCGGGCAAGACGGTGGTCTACTCCTTCGCCGCCGGCAAGGCGGCACTGGCAGCGGGCAAGAAGATCCAGTACATCGGCGCCGGCGGCCCCATCGTCTTCAACCGCTGGCACAACTCGACCGGCGCCTTCGAGGCGGCCAAGTACGTGCACCACCGGCTCGTGCTGGTGGGGTCGGTGTCGGCGCAGCAGATCGCCAAACTCAGCCATTAGCGGCCCGGTGAGCCAGCGGCCGGCTCGGGGGCAGCAGGTGCGCCGGTGAACCTGCTGCTGCCCGCCCTCGGCTTCGGCGTCGTCACCGCCTCCATCCTGGCCCTGGCCGGGGTGGGCTTCAGCCTGCAGTTCGGCGTCACCAACATCCTCAACTTGGCCTACGGCTCGATCATGACCAGCGCTGCCTTCGCGGCCCTGCTGGTCAGCCAGCGCGGCGTCAACCTCTGGATCGCCGTGGCCGCCGGCGGGGCCTTCGGCGCCGTCTTCTCGGTGGCCCTCAACCGGGTCGTCTACACCCCCTTCATCCGGCGGGGCACCAAGCTCTTCGGCATGATCATCGTCACCATCTCGGTGGCGCTGGTCATCCAGTACGGCATCCAGGCGATCTGGGGAGCCAGCTTCTTCAGCCTGGAGGGACTCCACGCCAGCGCCATCCAGCTGGGGCCGTTCGTCTTCACGACCACCCAGCTGGGGATTCTCGGGATCGGCGTGGGGGCCATGATCGCGGTCCACGCCCTGCTCCGCTACACCACCCTCGGCAAGTCCATGCGGGCCACCGCTACCAACGCCGTGCTGGCCCGCAACTGTGGTATCGCCACCGACCGCGTCATCGACATCGCCTGGGCGATCTCGGGCGGGCTCTGCGGCCTGGCCGGGGTGGCGCTGGTGATCAACGTGACCGCGTTCACCGACACGACCGGAAGCGACCTGCTGGTCCCCATCATCGCGGTGGCGGTGCTGGGCGGGATCGGCCAAGCCTACGGCGCCATGCTGGGCGCCCTGATCATCGGCATCACCAGCGAGATCGCCGCCGCCTTGATCAGTCCCGACTACAAAGACGTCGTCGCCTTCGTGATCCTGATCTTGGTGCTGCTGGTCCGGCCCAAGGGGATCTTCTCGGAAATCGCCAGTGGTAAAGAGGTGGCCGCGTGAGCAGCGCCTGGCAGTTCTACATCTCCTCGGTGTTGATCTACCTCGGCGTCGACATCATGGCCTGCTGGGGGCTGAACCTTCAGTTCGGCTATGCGGGGTTGGTCAACTTTTCCTTCATCGTGTTTCAGGCCGCCGGCGCCTACACCGCAGCCGTGCTCACCCTGGGCCGGCCCGGCCCGGCCAGCATTCAGCAATACCTGGGTGGGGCGCACTGGCCCTTCCCGTTGCCCGTGCTCGCCGCCGGCGCCGTGGGGGCCCTGCTGGCCGCCGGGGTGGGCGCCATCGGTCTGCGCCGACTCCGCAGCGACTACGAGGCCATGGTGATGCTGGTGGTTTCCCTGATCGCGACCAGTATCGCCACCAACCAGACCAACTTGGTCAACGGCGCCAACGGTCTGGACCTGGTACCAAAGCCCCTGGCCGGAGTTCTGCACGTCTCGGCGCTTTCCTACCAGTGGTTCTACGTCGCCATGACGGCGGTGGTCTGTGTGCTGGTCTTTCTGCTGGTGACCTTGATCACTGGCTCGCCGCTAGGTCGCAGCCTGCGCGCCATGCGCGAGAACGAGCGCGCGGCCGCAGCCCTGGGACGCAACGTCACCGGTCTGCGCATGCTCGCCTTCGTCGTCGGCGGCGGCATCGCCGGCATCAGCGGGGCGATTCTGGTGATGTTCATCTCCGCCTGGTCGCCAGGCAGCTGGCTCTACCCCGAGACCTTCGTGTTCTTCACAGCCCTGATCGTAGGCGGGTCCGGCAACAACATGGGGGCAGTCGTGGGTGCCGTGCTGGTGCCGGTCGCATTCCTGGAGGCCACCCGCTTCCTACCCCAGTTCGGGCCGCCCGGTTTCATCGACGCGGTCCAGTGGATCGCCATCGGCTTGCTGGCCCTGGTGTTCCTCTGGTTCTGGCCTCGCGGCGTGGTGCCGGAGCGCCGGCGCCGCTTCCCCCGGGCCCGAAGCCAGCCGGCCGCCACCGGGGGCGGCCGGCTCGAGCAGAACTCCCCGTGAGCTCACCGCAGGCGGCAGAGGCGGAGGGACTGATCGTGGTGCGGGGCCTGGAGCAGAATTTCGGCGGCGTCCGGGCGGTGGCGGGCGTGTCCTTCAGCATCGAGAAGGGCCGGATCACGGGGCTGATCGGGCCCAACGGGGCGGGCAAATCGACCACCTTGGACATGATCGCCGGCGCCACCCGTCCGTCCGCCGGGACCATCAGCTTCCAGGGCCGCGACATCACCCGGCTGGCCGCCTACCAGCGGGCACGGCTGGGCATCGTCCGCACCTTTCAGAGTTCCAGCGAGTTCGCCCGCCTGACCGTGATGGAGAACCTGCTGGTGGCGGCGCCGCGGCTGCGGGGCGAGCGCCTGGTCGGCGCTTTGCTGGGGAGGTGGTACTGGCGCGAGGAGGAGCAGCTCGCGGTGGAGCGCGCCCGCGAACTGCTGCGCCGATTTGAGATGACCGCCAAGGAGGACGAGTACGCCGGCGATCTCAGCGGCGGCCAGAAGCGCCTGCTGGAGATCATGCGCGGGCTGATGGCTGAGCCGGAGGTGCTGCTGCTCGATGAACCGATGGCGGGCGTCAACCCCTCGCTGGCGCGCCGGATCGAGACATACCTGCTGGAGTTGCACCACAGCGGCCTCACCGCGATCATGGTCGAGCACGAACTCGGCACCGTCGAGCGGCTCTGCGACCCGGTGATCGTCATGGCTGAGGGCCGCGTGCTTCGGCAGGGCACCATGCCCGAGCTGCGCCGGTCTCGCGAGGTGCTCGATGCCTACCTCATCGGCTGAGGCCACGCGGCGACCGCCTCGGATGGAGATCGCCGGCCTGGCCGCCGGCTACGGTGGCGACCCGATCGTTGCCGAGATCGACATCACCGTGGGCGCTGGCGAGGTGGTCGCGGTGATCGGCGCCAACGGCGCCGGCAAGAGCACTCTGCTCAAGGCCATCACCGGGGCCCTGGTGCCGATCAGCGGACGCGTCACGGTCGAGGGTCGGGAGATCACCCGCCTCCCTGCCCATCGCCTCGCCCGGCTCGGGATCGGCTACGTGCCCCAGACCCGCGACGTCTTCGACACCATGACCGTCGTCGAGAACCTGGAGATGGGCGGGTACCTGCTCTCGGCTCCGGAGCGTGCCGCCCGGGTCACCGAGGTGATGAACATCTTCCCCCAGCTCAACCAGATGCGCGGCCGCAGGGCCCTGAAGCTGAGCGGGGGCGAGCGGAAGATGGTGGCGCTGGCCCGGGTCCTGATGCTGCGCCCAAAGGTTCTGGTCTTGGATGAGCCGACGGCGGGACTGTCGCCGGAACTGTCGCGCGCGGTGCTGCGTCAGCAGGTGCGAACCCTGGCCGACCGCGGTACGGCCATCCTCCTCGTCGAGCAGAAGGCCTTCGAGGCGCTGGAGGTCTCGGACTGGGCCTACGTCTTGGTGGGCGGCCGGGTCGTCATCGACGGACCCGGGTCCGTCGTGGCCCGACGCCCCGACATCCGCGAGGTGTTCCTGGGCGGCACCGCCCAGAGCTGATGCCTTGAGTCTGCGCCGCCCCCCATCGTCGTCCTGGCCTTGGCGGAGATGAGCCCGCGGGCGCGCGGCACCGCTCACCCTCGCGCAGTGGTGCCGAGGTCGGTGTTGCCGAGCAAGAGCGGGATGGTGGTCGACGCCATCCGAGAGATGATCGTCACCGGCCAACTCCCGCCCAGCAGCCCGCTACGACAACGAGACTTGGCGGAGATGCTGGGCGTGAGTCAGACGCCAGTCCGGGAGGCGATTCGCAAGCTGGAATCGGAAGGACTGGTGCAATCGGCGACCCACCGAGGCGCGTCGGTGGCTGCCGCCGATCCTGTCCACTTGGAGGAGAGCCTGCGCATCCTGGCGGTGCTGGCGGGCCTGGCCGGACGGCTCGCGGTGGAACGCATGCTCGAACGCGACCTGCCGGCGATCGAGCGGCTGCAGGGCGAACTGGTCAATTGTGAGCACGACGAGCGCAAGCGCAAGACCCTCAACCGCCAGTTCCACTTTCGCGTCTACGAGTGCGCGCACTCACCGATGCTGCTTTCCATGATGCGCCTGCTCTGGCTGGCGTTTCCCGGTGGCCCTCAGGTGGGCAGGCCATTGGAGGAGTCGATCCGTGGCCACCAGTCCCTGCTGCAGGCGCTGCGGGCGCGGGACTCGGAAGCGGTCACCCAGGCGATCGAGGAGCACGTACTCGGCATGATCGTCTACCTCCACAGTCAGCCAGCCTCGATCGGCGCGCTGTAACTCGGCAGCCGCTCGCGCCTCGCCAGGCGACTTCAGGCTGACGTAGGACCCTCGCCGTTTGGCGCCCCACAGACCGATCAGGCCCCGGTGCCGCAGGCTTATCGGTGCCGAAGCTCTGATCCGCTTCTCATCATCCTGCGGATCGAGCTCCCTCAGATCCGTGCCTCCTTGGGGTCTCTACCAGCGACTCATCTTGAGCATCGCCGCGGGACAAGGTCGAGGCCGGCAGCTGGTCGCAACCCCCTCCCCGCCGCAACTTCCCGCTTGCGGCGACTGGGCCGCGGGCCTACCCGACCGCAAGCTCAGGGGCGAACCAGAAGCCACCCGACCGCAAGCTCACCGGAACAGAGACCGGCCCAGCCGCCGCAAGCTGACCTGAGGGAAGGGACGCACCGCCCGCCGGGTTGTGCGACTGCTCGAGGTGAGACGGCACTCTTGCCAGCGATAGGGGGACGCTTACGGTCGTTCCGGGCCGCGTTAGCCAACCACGCAGCAGAGGACGCCGGCTCTCCCCTATGGTGGGTAAGTGGTAGACACCATTCAGTTTTTAAGCTCGGACGTTCGGTGATGCCGCGGTCGTTTCGAAGTGCGAAGCCTAGATCGCGACTTAGCCACCACTCCACCTTGACGCCGATTACTGCCGGGAGGGGATTGTCGGTGATGCGCGGGTGCTGATCCTCAGCGGCGACGACGTCGAGGCCCTCCTGGGCGACACCGTGGACTTGATCGAACCTCTGGAGGCGGCGCTGCGCCTGTACAGCAGTGGCGCCTGCTCAGTCCCGCCGCGGGTAGCTGCGCGCGCGCCCGCCGGGCTGCTGGCGGCGATGCCGGCATACGTTCCCGAGATAGCCTTGGCAGCCAAGCTGGTGTCGGTCTTCCCAGCCAACTCCCTGCTGCCCACGCACCAGGGAGTGATCGGTCTCTTCGACGAGCGCGACGGGAGTCTCCTGAGCGTGATGGAAGGACGCCACATCACCGCTCGACGGGCGGCCGCCGTCTCCGCCATTTCAGTGCGATTGCTGAGCCCAACTCAACCTCGGGTCCTGGCTGTGCTGGGCTCGGGAGAGCAGGCGCGCGCGCACTTGGAACTTTTGCCCACGACATCCTCGTTCGCACAGATACGCCTGGCGGCCCGGAGCTCTCAGCGTGCCGCCTCGTTGGCCCGTCTCATCCCCAACTGCCAGGTCATGGAGTCCCTCGAGGCGGCCACCCGGGGCGCCGATGTCGTGGTCTGCTGTACCGATGCCTCGGAGCCGGTGCTGGAGAGATCCTGGCTGTCCAGTGGGGCTCACGTTATCTCGGTAGGGTCGGGCGCCGAGCTGGACCCCGTCATCGTGGAACTCGGCCACCTCTTCGTGGAGTGGCGCGGAGCGGCGACATTCCCTCCCCCGGCAGGCGCCAGTGAACTCCAGGGAGTCGAACCCGGTCGCATCACCGAGCTCGGCGAGGTGCTGGCTGGAATTCGGCCCGGGCGTCAATCTGACTCTGAGCTAACCGTCTTCAAGTCGACGGGACTGGGAGTGGAGGATGCCGCGGTCGCCAGGTTCGTCTACCGCGAGGCCCGGGAACGGCACCTGGGCCAGTCAGTGCCCTGGTGACGCAGTCGGCGCATCTTCACCGTTTCGACGCATCTTTATCGTTAGTCGACCACCGGCCGCTGGACAGATAGACGTCTTGACCGCTTCCCTTGAGCAGGGGGCCGACGGTAGCGAGCAATTTTGAGTCTTTGTGGCGTTGGCATAACCTTTCGCCCCTGAGTCGTGCATGAATCCGACGATCGGCTAGCTTTGCTTGGCATATCATGACAATCCAAACTTGCCGCTTCGGCGCCCGGGTGGACTAGGAGGCATGGGTGGCAACAAAGAGGGTGAGCAGAGTGAGCAGAGCACGTGGTACGCGGTTACTGTGCGGACTCGTGGGGTTGGCTATGGCAGCGGTGCTGGCCTCCTGTGGCAGCTCCGTGGGGACGACTCCTGCCCGCGTCGCCAGTGCCAAGGTCAGCTACGTCAAGAATGGGACCTTCACCTTCGCCGTGGCCGACGATCCTGGCAACCTGGACCCACTTGAGAGCACGCAGACAACTGCGGTCAACCTCTTTCCGTTCCTTTACGACCCCCTGATCCACGTCGGCGCGAACGGAAAGATCGTCTCCGGGCTGGCCTCCTCATGGAAGGTCGACGGGGCCAAGGTCACCTTCACCCTCCGCCAGGGAGCCACCTGCTCCGACGGTTCAGCAGTGACACCAGCGGTAGTCGCCGAGGACTTCAACTTCATCAAGAACCCGGCCAATGCATCGCCCCTGATTGGAACGTTCCTGCCCAATGCCGACTACACGGTGACCACGGACGCCTCCGCTAATACCGTCACCCTGAACCTGAGCCAACCCTTTGGCTTCATCCTCGAGTCGCTCTCGCTATTCCCCATCGTCTGCGGGGCCGGTGCTGTCAGTCCCACCAGTCTGTCTGAGACCGCCAGCGGCTCCGGACCGTACGTGCTGACCCAGGCCGTTCCTGGTGATCACTACACGTTGGCACGTCGAGCTGGCTATGAGTGGGGGCCGGGCGGAGCCAGCAACTCGGCCTCCGGCTCGCCCAAGGCGATCGTCATGAAGATCGTGGCCAACGAGACAACTGCCGCCAACCTTCTGCTCTCCGGTGGGCTCAATGCGGCGGTGATCGACGGTCCCAACCACTCTCGCATCCATGGCTCCGGCTATTCCTACTTACGGGTCGTCAGCGGCGGGGTCATGATGATGTTCAACGAGACCACCGGCCATCCGACCGCCGACCCGACCGTGCGCAAAGCCATCACCATGGCGCTCAACCGAGGCGACCTTGCCTCGATTGTGACCGAGGGATTGGACCCGACCCCGAGCCACAGCATCGCCCCCGCCGAACCTCAGGCGTGCCCCGACTCGGCGGCAGCAGCCTCGATTCCCTCGTACAACTTGGCGAGTGCCAAGAAGTTGCTGACGGCCGACGGCTGGAAGGTCGGCTCGAACGGTATCCGCAGCAAGGACGGAGAGACTCTCTCCTTGACCGCGCCCTATCTCAGCACGGCGGCGGGCAACCTCCCGGGGATGGAGCTGGCCGCCAGCGAACTCCAGAAGTTGGGCGTCCACTTGACCCTCGATCCGATCACGGAAGGGACCCTCTCACAGATTCTCTTCGGTACCGCGAACTACGACATCTGGCCCCTGCTGGCTCTATCCGTCCCGCTTCCCTCGACCCTGGTGGGACTCTTCTCCGGCCCGGCGCCGCCCGATGGCATCAACCCCGCTCACATCGACAACGCGAAGTTCAACTCGCTCACCGCCAAGGCTCTGCAGACCTCGGGCAGCGCCGGTTGCAGTCTTTGGGTCAGTGCCGAGAAGGCGCTGTTCTCTCGCCCCGACGTCGTTCCCATGGCTGCCGTTGTCACTAATTGGGAGTTGGTGCACAGCTCTCTGCAGACCTTCGAAGGGCGTATCACTCCGACCAGCATCCGTCTGCTGAAGTCATGAACGCGACGTGGTTACTGCCCGGCAGCTAAGCCGGCTTGGCACCACGAGATGGGTGGACTTTGCCACCAGGCGCTTCGTGCGCCTGGTGGCTTCACTCTTTGTGGTCATCACCCTGACCTTCGCCATGGTCCATCTGATTCCGGGAAACCCTGTCCGCGCCGCTCTAGGTCCGACAGCCGCGCCTTCCGTGGTTGCCGAGCGGACCGCTCAGCTGGGACTGAATCACCCGCTCTTCCAGCAGTACCTCGACTACGTCCGCGGCGTCCTCACCTTCCACTTGGGAACCTCGATCATCACCGACCAGCCGGTGAGTCAGACCATCGCTACCAGGTTGCCGGCCACGGCCGAGCTTGTCGGGGTGGCCCTGGTCCTGGTGCTCCTCCTGGCGATACCGATCGGCATGGTTGTCGGCATCCTTACCGATCGCGGGCGGCACCCCCGTCTACTTTTGGTGTTCACCACGGTAACCAGCGTCTTCAACACCATCCCTGAGTTTCTGATGGGCGTCGGACTGGTGTACGTGTTCGCCGTCACGCTGCAGTGGTTCCCTGTCGCCGGCGTACAAGGGTGGAGTTCCGTTGTCCTACCCGCCTTCGCGCTGGCCCTCGGTCCGGCCGCCAGCCTGTCCCGCATCGTTCGAGTCCAGATGGCAGCCGTTCTCAGCCAGGATTACATGCGCGTTGCCCAGGGTAAGCGGTTACCCCGTCACCTCTTCTACCTGCGCCACGCGCTGCCCAACATGCTCGTCGGCGCGCTCACAGTTGGTGGCCTGCTGCTCGGCGTCCTGGTAGCCGGCGCCGTGGTCGTGGAGAACGTCTTCGCGCGGTTGGGCTTGGGAACGTTGATCATCCAAGGTATCACCCAGCAGGATTACCCGGTGGTGCAGGGTGTGCTGCTAGTCCTCGCCGTAGCCGTGCTGATTCTGAATCTTCTGGTCGACGTGGCCCTGGTGATGCTCGACCCACGCTCTGCCCAGCAGTCCCGCTAGCAGGATGTGACGTGAGGCCTGGGAAGCGACTCCGCTCCTACACCCATAACCCGTTGGCGGTGGCCGCGGCGACAGCCCTTCTGCTACTGGCCATCCTGTCGGTGATCGGGCCCGCCGTCTTCGGATCCTATGCAGCCCAGATCCACGTGGTGCACGCCAATGAGGGCCCCTCGGCCCAGCACTTTTTTGGCACTGACCAGCTGGGGCGGGACATTTTCGCGCGCACCCTGTCGGCCACGCAACTGTCCTTGGAGCTGGCGGCGATTGCCAGCGGGATTGGGGTGGTGGTTGGCGTGCCGCTGGGACTTCTCCCCACCGTGCTGGGCCGGCGCGCTGGCCGGTTCACCGCCGCGGTCATCGGCACCCTGATCGCTTTTCCCGGCCTCCTGCTCGCCCTCTTCGTCAATACCATTCTCGGCGTCGGGGCGCCGGGAGCGGTTTTGGGAATCGGCATCGCTCTGATCCCGACCATGGCTCGGCTCACCCAGACTCTCTCGGCGTCCGTGGCAGGTCTGGACTACGTGGCAGCCACACGGATTCTGGGGGTAGGGCGCATCCGCTTGATGCTGCGCCACGTGCTTCCCAATATCGCTGAACCGATCGTCCTCACCGCCGCAATGTCAGTCGGCTGGGCGCTCTTGGGCATCTCCGCGTTGAGCTTCCTGGGCCTGGGGGTGCGCCCACCCTCCTACGACTGGGGTGCCCTGCTTGGGGTCGGACTCCAGAGCGTGTACACCAATCCGCTGGCGTCGCTGGGGCCAGGAATGCTGATCGTATTCGCCGGACTCAGCTTCAACTTTTTGGGGGAGGCCCTGGCCGGCTCCTTCGGTCTTCGTGGCTTGGTGGCTCGTCCGCTGCTTTTCGGGAGTCTGGAGGCAGCGTATCGGGCTCGGACCGCCCGGCTCGGCGAAGCGGGTGGCCCCGTTCCGGCTCTCTCGGCAGCGAACCTCAACGTGGCATTCGCCACGGACCGAGGGGTCATCCGTCCTGTGGCCGACGTGGATCTGGATATCGCCACGGGCGAGGCAATCGGGGTGGTTGGGGAATCGGGAAGCGGCAAGACCATGATGGCGTCAGCGCTGGCTCAGCTCGTCCCCTACCCTGGCCGGGTCACCTGGGATCGCCTGGAGTTCGGCGGCCAGGAGTTGAACCGCCTGAGCGGGAGAGCCCGCGAGCGCTTCCTTGCCGCCGCGGTGGCGATGGTGTTTCAGGATCCGATGACCTCACTCAATCCCGCCATCAGGCTGGGCCGGCAGGTCGGCGAGATCGGCGAAGTCCACCTGGGGATGAGTCGGCGGGCCGCCCAACAGGCAGTCGAGCAGCGCCTTGGAGAGGTGCAACTCCCTGACGCCCACGGCTTGGTGCACCGCTATCCCCACGAACTATCCGGTGGTATGCGCCAACGCGCCGTCTTGGCCATGGGGCTGATGGGAGAGCCGAGGATCATCATTGCCGACGAGCCAACCACNNGCGCTCGACGTCACCGTGCAGCGGGAGGTTCTCGAGCTGCTGCGACGGCTCAACCGCGACTCTCACATCTCGGTGGTTCTTATTTCCCATGACATCTCGGTAGTGGCGTCACTGTGCCACCGCGTGTTGGTGATGTACGCGGGCCGGATCGTCGAGGAGCTCTTGGTGAAAGACCTGCTCCAGCGAGCGGCCCATCCCTACACCGTAGCGCTGCTCGCAGCCATCCCTGACATGAGAGTGGTGCGTGGTGAGCCTCTCTCTAGCATCCCTGGACGCCCGCCGGATCTTGACAAGCTCCCAGCTGGGTGCCCGTTCGCCCCGCGCTGCTCTCGCGCCGACGCCACCTGTGAAGCGGAGCTACCTCCTCTGCGGGAACTGCGTGCCGGCCAGCGTGCGGCCTGCTGGCATCCCGTCAATGTGGCCGAGGTCCCTGGCACCGCTCCCCTGGTCCAAGCGTGACTAGCGCTCTTCAGCTAGAGAATCTCACCATCGCGTTCGGGCGCGGCCGCAACCGCGTCGTGGCCGTCCAGGGGGTGGATCTCCGGGTAGAGCCGGGCGAGGTGGTGGGCTTGGTCGGAGAGTCGGGCTCGGGAAAGTCAACCATCGCTCGCGCCGTGGTCGGGCTTGTCCAGCCCGCGGCAGGCCGCGTCCTGGTGGCGGGCCACAACATCCGGAACTCTCGGCGTGGCCGGATCTCACGCTCAGAGCTGGCCAGCCTAGCGCAGATGGTCTTCCAGGACCCGTACTCCTCGCTTGATCCCAGGATGTCGGTGGCGCGCACGATCGACGAGGCCTTGCGCTATGGCCGTCGGGGTTTGAGTCGGGCGGAGCGGCAGCGCGAGGTGATGCGCTTGCTGGAGACGGTAACCCTCGACGGCGCTTACGCCGATCGGATGCCCTCGCAATTGTCAGGGGGACAAAGGCAACGGGTCGCCATTGCGAGATCGTTGGCCGTCCGACCCAAGCTGCTGATCGCCGACGAGGTGACCGCCGCTCTAGACGTCTCGGTCCAGGCCCAGATCCTCAACCTTTTGCGCACAATCCAGCGTGCGGAGGGATTGTCGATGTTGTTCATTTCGCACAACCTCTCCATGGTGCGGTATCTGAGCGACCGGATTGCGGTCATGTACATGGGTGAGATCGTCGAGGTTGGACCGAGCGAGGAACTGGTGCGGTCGCCCACTCATCCATACACCAAAGTGCTCTTGGCAGCCGTGCCTAAACTGGCGGGTGATGAGGTCGATGAGATGTGGTTGCCGGTGGGAGAGACTGCCGACCCACGACACCCTCCGCAAGGCTGTCGCTTCCATCCCCGCTGCCCCGTGGGCCCCGGGATTCGGTCTGGCCGCGAGCTGTGCCAGACCCTGGATCCACGCGAGGACGCATCACTCCGACCGCATTCTGCGGCCTGCCACTTCCCCCTCAAGAGCGACGAGCCGGCGCCGGCTCGAGCTGCCACCCATTTCGATAGAGCGGACCTTAGTAGGAGGAAGAGCTGAGCCATGAAATTCGGAGCAGCGCTGCCGACCTGCGTTGAAGGGATGGTGTACCCCCTCCCTTTCGCGGGACCCCATGAGATTCTCGACGTGGCCCGCCAAGCCGAGGACCTCGGCTACCACTCCGTGCTAGCCAACGATCACTTCAGCACCCAGGCCTACGTGCGGAACACCCACTCCGTGCCGCCCAACTACTACGACCCCTTAATGATTCTCTCCGCCTGCGCCCTGGTCACGCAGCGGATCCAGCTGATGACCGGTGTGGTGGTGTTGCCAATCCGGGACCCCGCCGTGCTGGCCAAGCAGGCAGCCACCCTAGACCATCTGAGCCGGGGTCGGGTTGCCATAGGGGTGGGCGTGGGCGCGTACCGCGAGGAGTTCGAAGCGATGCGGCCCCAGTGGCGCGGGGTTCGTCGCTCCCAGCTGATGGACGAGGGCCTAGCTTGTCTAATCGCCCTCTTTTCGCAGCGTGACGCGACCGTCGCTGGCAGCTACTACGGGCTCGATCATGTGGAGATGTATCCAAAGCCGGTGCAGCTGCCACTGCCGATTTACTCTTGCGGAAACGCTCCGGCCACCATTGAGCGGGCTGCCCGCCACTGCCAAGGTTGGATGCCGGCCGGATTGGGAGCGGATCGGCTGCGCGCCGGAGTTGCCACCCTGACGGCCTTGGCCGAAGAAGCTGGACGGGATCCCGACAGCATTTCGGTGGCACCCCAGCTGGTCGTCTGTCTGGGGCAGACCGAGGCGGCCGCTGGCGCAACCTTCGAGGCGTCAGGGGTGTACAAACACCTTATATCCCTGCGGCGGGCGACACTGCGCCACATCGACTTGGACGCCTACCGCGTGGTCAACCTTATCGGCACTCCAGCGGACGTCTGCGATCGTATCGGCACCTACCAGGCCGCAGGAGCGGATCACCTACCGGGTCTGATCTTTGTGGCTAACTCACTGACTGAATTGCAGGAGCAGATGTCCTGGTTCGCCCGTGACGTGATCGCCCAGTTCCCAACGCCCGGGCAACTCCAGAGGGCAGAAGGGTGACAAGTGGAGAGCCCATGAGCCAGACGCGACAAGGAGATCAAATGAGCAGAACGGTGATCAGCGGCGCTCGGGTTTTCGATGGCGAAAGTGACGACATCCAGGTGGCGGACGTGGTCCTTTCGGGCGGTCGTATCGTCGACGTTGGGTTGGATCTGGACGGGGACGTGCGGGTAGACGCGAGCGGCCTCACGGTCCTGCCAGGTTTGATCGACGCCCACGTGCATCTTATGTTGACGAGCCTTGACATGATGAAGATGCTCAACCGGCCCTTCTCCTACAACTTCTTTGTCGCGCTGCAACATCTTCGGGTTACCCTCGACTGCGGAATAACCACCGTCCGGGACGCCTCCGGAGCTGACCGGGGAATACAGTCCGCCCAGGCAGACGGCGTGATCGAGGGACCCCGAATCCAGATTTCCGTGATCGCGCTCAGCCAAACCGGTGGACACGGAGACCGTTGGGTTCCGAGTGGCAACTTCCTTGATGTGGTGCCGCCCTATCCGGGCCGACCAAGCGCGATCGTTGACGGCCCCGACGAGATGCGTCGCAAGGTTCGCGAGCTGGTGAGGGCCGGCGCCAACGTGATCAAGGTCAACACCTCCGGAGGCGTCTTTTCGCCCACGGACAATCCCAGTCACGGCCACTTCCGCGACATCGAGCTGGAGGTAGAAGTCGAGGAGGCCGAGGCGGCGGGCATCTACGCCATGGCCCACGCGATTGGCAATGCGGGCATCAAGAGTGCGGTAAGGGCGGGGATACGCTCCATTGAGCACGGCAACGAACTGGACGACGAGGCTATCGAGATGATGCTGGCCAAAGGCACCTGGCTGGTACCGACCTTGGGAGTGCTTGACTTCATCATCGCTACCGCCGAGCAAGGCGCGAGCCTTCCGGAGGCCATCCTCACCAAGGCGTACCACGCTCGCGAAGCCAAGCGTGACACCTTCCGGAAGGCTGCCGAGGCCGGCGTGCGCATCGCGATGGGGAGCGACTCTGCCGCTGAAGCTCACGGCAACAACCTTATCGAGCTGCGATTGATGCACGAACAGGGACTGGCGCCCATCGACTGCCTGCGAGCAGCCACCTCGTCAGCCGCCAAGCTGATGCGACTTGAGGATGAGATCGGTCGGGTAGCACCGGGCATGCACGCCGACCTGACCCTAATCGAAGGTGATCCCTTCGACTTCGCAGCCTACCCGTCCAACGTGACGGCCGTCTATCAGGGTGGCCGCCTCGTCCGAGGTGGTCAGCCAGCAAGTAAGAACTCTCCGGAAATCTCCCCTAAAGGAGTAGCGAATGCAACTCTCTAGTGTTGAAGGTCGACGGCGTCACCAAGCGATCCAGGCCATGCTCGAGCAACGAGGCTACGACGCCTTCGTGGTCCTGGCACCGAGTAACTTCCTCTACGTGACCAACTTTCCCTTAGACGTCGATCCTTGGGAGCGACCCATTGCAGCGATTTTTCCCCGTGAGGGAGAGCCCATCCTGATCATGCATGAGCTCTCGACAATCTCCTTTTCACTCACCTGTCGCCTGGAGACCTGCTGGGTGCGCTCAGCGGAGTTCTACGTGGAGCACCCTTCCCTAAATGGGCGAAAGTACTTTGTCCACGAGTGGGATCGACTCTTTGCGATGGTGCTGGAGAGGCTCGGACTGGAGCGGCGGAACTTGGCCTTCGATGCACTTCAGCTCATTCCTCCCGGGGTACGGGAGCGGCTACCCTTCGCTACTTTCACCGCTGAACCTGATCTGCTCCACCGCTTGCGCATGGTCAAATCCCGAGAGGAGCTGGCTTTGATGCGCGCCTGCGGGGAGGCAACTGACTGGGCGCAAGGCCACTTCCATGACTTGCTCTCAGATGGGGAGTATCTCAAGGATGTCTGTTTGGAGACAAACCGTCGACTCGGCCACTTCCTGGTCGAACGTTACCCGGAGTCGCAGTTTCGCCCTATGGTCGAGGGGAGCTGCGGAGCGGTGAGCGCGTCGCCGCACCATGCTGGTGCGGGGTCGGGTATGAAGCTCCACCGCGGGGACAACGTGGTCAATTTCATTGCAGTAGTGATGAATGGCTACTTCGTGGAGAACGAAAGGACTTACTTCGTGGGCACGGCCGACGCCGCCCAGCGGGAGTACTTCGACGTTATGCTGGCCGCCCACCAGGCGGCGCTGGCGATGATGGTCGAAGGTCAGCGCATATCGGATATCGACTCAGCTGCACAGACGGTGATCGAGCGCGCCGGTTATGGAGCTCACATCCTCCATCGCTCCGGGCATGGGATGGGGATAGGTGGCCACGAGTACCCGGTGGACATGAGCTTCAATCACGATCCCCTGTTAGCGGGCATGGTGATCTCGTGCGAGCCCGCGATCTATGTTGAGGACGTGGGCGGGTTCCGCCACTCCAACTCGGTTGCCGTCGGCTCCACGGAGCCTAGCCTACTGACCCAATCTGCGATCAACTTCGAAGCCATGCTGGTGCCATGACCGGGTAGCTACTTTCCGAGGGAGTAGCCGCCATCCACCGTCAACACCTGCCCGGTAACGAATGCGGAAGAGGGAGCGGCGAGAAAGACCACCGCCTGGGCCACGTCGGCTGGCTTACCCCAGCGGCCCAGCGGTGTTCGGCCGGTCACGGCCTCAGNNGGTGAAGCCCGGGGCGACTGCATTGACGCGGATCTGCCGGGGTCCCCACGCTCCGGCGAGAGCTCTGGTGAGCTGAATTACAGCTGCCTTGGAGCTGGAGTAGGCGGCCATTTCAGGCTCGACAAGGTACCCGACCACAGATGCCACGTTGACGATGGCTCCGCCTCCACTCATCACCCCGGCGGCCTCGGAGCACGCGAAGTAGACCGCTCTCACGTTGAGGCTGAAGATCTCGTCGAATTGCTCCGTAGTCAGTTCCTCCGGCGCTGCCCGGGCACCGCCCCCTGCGTTATTGACCAGGATGTCGAGTCCACCGAGCTGGTCCGCAGCCGCACGAACCAGATGCCGAGTCTGGTCGACATTGCGCAAGTCCGCTAGCAGCGTGACTCCCGATCCGTGTTTCCGGACCTCCGCCAGTCCAGACTCGAGGAATTCAGGGCGGTGCCCTGCGATGGCAACTCGCGCTCCGGCAGCAGCAAGTGCACATGCCATCACCAACCCCAGCCCGCGTCCGCCACCTGTCACCAGAGCCGACAGTCCGGCAAGGTCGCCGGCAACAGGGAACCGACGCGGCACCTCAACTGGCACAGTGGCGTGAGGGGGTAGTTGTTGTGACGACTCCACTAGACGGCATACTAGCCGACTTTCCGCGGGTCCGGTAGTCAGAACGTGTACCCGCGCCGGAGCGCTGTGATGTAGCCACAACGGATGGCGATTCTCTGCCCAGCCTGTACAAGGGAAGGACGTAAGTTCCTTGAGATACTGGGGGAGCAGGATACCGTGGGAGGATGGCCCGACGAATCGTTCCCACCTATCAAAACAGGGGTGTCGGAGGACCGGTAAGTGCTGCTGAATCGCGAGCGTGCTCAGTTGCTCATGGAGCAGGAGGGTGTCGACGGCTTGGTGGCGTCGACGTTGGAGAACTGCTTTTACATGACTGGGGTCTGGAACATTGGGCAGGAACTCTTTCCCCACGACACCCAGGCGTATGTGGTGGCTACTCGCGACGATGTCGCTGCTGCGGTCATGGTTACGTCGATGGGCGAGGCCGATCTCACCCTGGGCGCCAATTCGAGCCTGCGCGATGTCGTCACGTACGGCCGTTTCTTTCGGGAGTTGCTGGCTGGTCAGTCACTCAACGAGGACGAGGAGCGGATCAAGGCAATCACGCTAGAACGTCAACCCGAAGAGGATGCGCTGTCGGCCCTGGTGTCCGCCTTGCGGCTGTGCCAGCTAGACCAGAAGGTGGTGGCAGTGGACGAGCGGGGCCCCAATCGGGACCTTCTCTCGGAACTCCAGACGCGGCTCCCCGGCGCTACCTTCGTGCCTGCCTCGCAGCTCTTTCGCCGCATTCGAATGGTCAAGACGGGCGAGGAACTGGAGCGGATGGAGGGGGCTCTTCGGATCACCGAGAACGCATTCCGGAAGACCGTGGCAGAGGCTGCCCCGGGGGTGACCGAAAGAGAGCTCTTTCACGTTTTCGAGAAGGCCATCACCGCGGGCGGCGCGCGACCCGGCTTCACACTGTTGCGCTTCGGCCGGGGGATGGCCTTGGGCCAGGTCCCCGCGGGCGACACCCAGCTCCAGACAAACGACTACATCTGGTTCGATATCGGTTGCACTTTCAAGGGGTACCGCTCCGACATCGGCCGGGTAGTGCCGGTTGGCGAGCCGTCGGCTCATCTCGTGGAGTTATTTGGGGCCGTGCGGGCTGGGCAGGACCGAGCCATTGAACTTATGACACCAGGGCGCCTGGCTTCGGAAGTCTTCGAGGGAGCTATGGAGAGGGTGCGGGAGACCGGCATCCCTCACTACAAGCGACATCACGTCGGCCATGGGATCGGTGCGGAGTTCTACGACTTACCGATCATCACGCCAACGGCCCACGTCGCCCTGGAGCCCAACATGATATTCGAGGTCGAAACCCCCTACTACGAGATGGGATTTGGGGGGGCGTTCATCGAGGACACCGTCCTGATCACCGAGTCGGGTAATCGCATCCTCACCGAGCTTAGCCGCGACTTGGTTCCGGCAGCGTCGGTGGCCCCGAGACGCTAGCGGTGTGCCCGTGCCGAGCTCAAGAGACGTGCTTCGTGCAGCCCCGTGGCTGAGGTCGTCGGACTGCGCTGCATTCGCTGCCAAGCCGAGTACACGGACTTGGGTCTCGTCAAGGGGTGTCCAGCCTGCCTCAGTCGCGGACTCCCGACTAACGTAGCTGTCGAATACGACTACGATCGCATCCGTCGGAGCTTTCATCCCCGCGACGCCCTGGCGGGACCGATGAGCATGTGGCGCTATTCCGACCTTCTGCCGGTGCCGGAGACCAGCGCGGTGACCATGGGTGAGGGGATGACCCCCCTGGTTCCGGTTCCCAGGCTGGCCAAGCGACTCGGCCTGCGAGAACTCTACGTCAAGGACGAGAGCCGCAATCCGACTTCCTCATTCAAGGATCGGTTGGCCTCGTGTGCAATCTCGGTCGCTCGCGAGCGGGGGGCCAGGGTGATAACCGGGTCCTCCTCGGGGAATGCCGGTGCGGCAACCGCCGCCTTCTCCGCGCGCGCGGGCTTGCCGTGTGTGATGTTCACCACCCAACAGTTTCCGCAAGCCATGAAGGCGCAGATGGCGGTCTACGGCACCAAGCTCCTGGCGGCGCCGACGGTTCCGGACAGGTGGCGTCTCGTGGAAGCGGGCGTGGATCAGCTGGGATGGTTCCCAGTCACCGTCTTCGTCTATCCCCTAGTGGGAAGCAACCCCTACGGTATCGAGGGGTACAAGACGATCGCCTACGAACTGGTGGAACAGCTCGGGCATGTACCTCCCCACGTCGTGTTCCCTGTGGGCGCGGGCGACGCCTTCTTCGGTGCATGGAAGGGGTTCGACGAGTACCGCCAGCTGGGCTACACCGACTCGGTGCCACGGATGCACGCGGCCGAGATCTTTGGGCCGCTGGAAAACGCCATCAGCCAAGGGCTAGACCATGTCGAAGAGACTGAGTCGGGCCCAACCGTGGCGATTTCGGTGGGCCTCAACATGAGCACGTACCAAGCCCTCCACGTGTTGCGCGCCACCCACGGCGCCGCTCGGAGCGCTGATGACCAAGAGCTGATAGACATGCAGATCGCTCTCGCCAGCGATGAGGGGATGTACCTCGAGGCCTCATCGGTGCTGTCTCTGGTTGGGGTCCAAAAGATGGTGGCTGCGGGTGACATCGACCCCGCGCAGGCGGTTGTGGCCTTCCTCACTTCGAGTGGCCTGAAAGATCCCGAAATGACACTTAGCCACATGAATCCCATCCCGACTTGCGACGCAAATCTTGAGTCGGCCCTCCAAGTTCTTCGCGATTCGTACCACTTTGACGGAAGGGGAGTGGCGGTGGGACCCGATCTAGGCGGGGACTCCTAGCGCTCCCACCTGGGGCAGTACGTCCTCGGCGATCAGCCGGATCTGCTCCTCCGGGGTGCTGCCCTCGGGAACTTGGACTACGAGGGCGATCTGGTCGAAACCACAGGCTGCGACGCTGGCCAGCTTGGCGGCACATTCGGCGGCCGTCCCGGCAACGGAAAAGGAGTCCAGCAGTCCGTCATCCAGAGAGGTGCTGGCGCGGTGGGTGAGATCCTGCGTGAGAATCCAGTCAGCTTGGTCCAGTTCGTGTCGCAGCGCCTGCGAAAGCTCTACGCCAATGCGGTCGAGAATAGGTCGACTGGTGACCAGTGAGGCGACGACCAGATCAGACACGGCTGATCTGGCCCGCTCGCGGTCAGGGTGGACCGAGGTGTATAGCCAAGCCACCCGATGTAGATCAGCCCAGTCTCGTTTCGAGCGCTCCAGTCCCCTCTCTACGTGAGCTTTGGCGAAGGCGATTCCATCGGGTTTGGCGAATCCTCCAACGATGACGCCGTCCGCGATCTCCCCCGCCAACTCGAGAATCTTCGGACCTCGAGCCGCGATGTAGATGGGAACCTGACGCAGGGGTTTGAAGTTGAGCTCGGCGCCGCGAAATGAGAAGACTTCTCCCCCGACGTCGACTCGCTCGCCGGCAGTGAGGCGCTGGATCGCGTGCACTGCCTCGCGTATCGCCGTGACCGGACGTCGGCGCTCCAACCCATAGTTCTCCAGCCCGCCCCCGGCGCCGATCCCAAGTACCGTCCGACCGCCAGAGAGTTCATCAACGGAGGCAATCGCTGCGGCGGTAAGGGCCGGGTTCCGAGTGTATGGATTGGTCACGGCGGTGCCGAGGCGCAGGCTGGTGGTGCTCTGGGCGGCCAGAGCAAGGGTGACGTACACGTTATGCATCAGCCGTTCGTCGGCCACCCAGAGCTGTTCGAAGCCCAACTTCTCGACGAGCTGGGCTCGTTGACTCATCTCCGGTAGTCGAGCCTCGCTGACGGTTCCGATCGCAAACTTCATTCGATGTCGGCGACCGAAGTCATGGCGGCGTCTGAGCTGGGATCGGCCGGGAGGGCGAGCACCCCGACGGAGGAGAGGGGGAGCAAACGCAGGGCAAGCTGGACCCGAAAGCAGAATTCACCAGAGAGCAAGGACCCGCCGAGAATTTGCTCAATCCGCTGGATCCGGTATGAGATGGTGTTGGGATGGACGCGGAGCCGCCGCGCCGCCAGCTTGCGGTTCAGTGCCGCCCCGAACAGGGCCTCGAGGGTCTCGCTGAGGCGAGACTGATGGCGCTTTTCATAGCTGATCAGCTTCCCCAGCACCTCGTTCACATACGCGTCGACGGTCTCGCCGGTCTTGAACAAGTCAAATAGGCGGAGCTGGTCGTACCGGTGGATCACGCCCTCAGGGCTGAGAATCATCCCGAGAGCCTGAGCTCGCTGGGCCTCCTGCCAGCTCAGGACCAGGCCGCCGGCGCCGGCGCGCGGAGTGCCGATCCCCACCGTGAAGTGGTGGCGCGCTTCCGGATCATCTCGCAGCGCGCTCTGCAGAATCGATTCCAGTTGCGGCACCGAGTCACCGGGGACCGCAATTAGCAGGCCGGCAGCGCTGGAGATGGTCGGGCTGTCGGTGAAGTAGCGACCGATCCAGTCGGCCGCCCGGGCCAGGGCCAGGTCCTGCTCGGCGGTGGCTGTGCAATTGCGGCTGGAGCGCGACACAACGGCGGCGATGTGCGTTTGGGAGAGGTCGTACCCCAGAGCCCGCGCCTCTCGGAGGGTGCCCTCCTCGTCAGTCTGAAGCTCGCCATGCATCAGCCGAGTGAAGAAAAAACGGGCTGCCACGTCATGGGAGTGAGCGACCCTTCCGCGTTCCCTCAGGTACGCTTGCGCCGCCGTCGAGGAGACCGCGTCGGCATAGTCCAGGGTCAGAGCTCCGAGCTCGCCAAGGTCTTGCCCATCTGCGATCTCCCGCAGGCAGGACCAGAGGACGCGGACACCTACCTGGTAGCACTGGTAGATAGCCTCAAACGGGACTGCCTGGTGCACCCGGCGCCGCGACACCTCGGCTATCTCCCGCTGCTCTCGGGCGTCGGGCAGTCGACGCTCTCGGAGGGAGCGAAAATAGGTCTCCACATGGAGGCGGTTGATCTCCGCGAAGTCCTCCTCCAGATCCGCGGGCATGTCCCGGTAGGCGGGGACTTCCTGTCTGACCGCCGCGTAGATCCGCCGTGCGAAGTCCTTCGCCTGGGCTGGGGTCGGCTCCAGTACAGGCGCTTTCTGTGTCACTGCCACAACTCTCCTCCACGCAGTTAGGCATTCGCCCGATAGAACGCTTGCTGGACAATGTATAGGATCACATATGTCCATGGGCGCAATCTCTCTCTTGGGTGGGCTAGGTCGCACCTCGAACCACGGTCGGACCGGGTATAGCGACGGATGAAGTTCGGTGTCGCCATCCCCACCTGCACCGAGGGACTGCTCTACCCAATCCCCTTCGCCAGTGCCGGCGACATTCTGCGGGTGGCTTTGGCCGCCGAGCGGCTCGGCTACCACGAGGTGATGGGCAACGACCATCTCACGACCCAGGCGTATGTTCGCCAAGCCTTCCCCGACCCCCCCGGATACTTCGAGCCATTGATGTGCCTCGCCTACTGCGCTGCCCGCACGACCGGGATTCGACTCATGACCGGGGTCCTGGTGCTCCCCTTGCGGCATCCGGTGCTGCTCGCCAAGCAAGCCGCGACGCTGGACCAACTCAGCGGCGGACGGCTGACCCTTGGCATCGGCGTTGGCGCCTACCGAGAAGAACTCGAGGCGACCCGCCCTGAACTCACACTTGGGTCTCGCGCAGAATTGATGACCGAAGGAATCCTCGCGCTGAACACACTGCTTACGGAGCGGGTTAGCAGCTTCTCAGGGCGCTGGTCCCAATTCCGCGACGTGGAGATGTTCCCCAAGCCGATCCAGGACCCCTTGCCCATCTTCTCCGGCGGCAACGCGTCAGCCTCGATCCGCCGAGCTGCACAGTACTGTCAGGGCTGGCTCCCGGCATCACTGACCCCCGAGCGACTCGCCGCGGGACGCGAGCAATTGCAGCAACTGGCGGTGGAGGCAGGGCGCGACCCGGACAAGATCTCGGTTGCCCCGCAGATGGTCGTCTGCTTGGGAGCGGACAACGAGGACGCACAGCGCCGCTTCCAGAACTCGCGGATCTTCGAGCATCTCACGACCTTGCAGCGGGCCACCCTCAGAGGCATTGACCCGACTGACTACGCGAACATCAACCTCGTTGGTGACACCGATGTGGTGATAGCGAGAGTCCAAGCGCTGATCGACGCGGGTGCGGACCATCTGGCCGGGCTCTTGTTTGTGGCAAATACGGTGGAGGAGATGCTGGAGCAGATGGAGATGTTTCGAGAGGGAGTAATGACCAAATTCTCCGAACCGATGCCCGACGGGAGGACTGCCTAGTGGCGGAGCTCACCGGTCTGCTTCACGATGCATCCGCGATCGAAGACCAGATCCGATCCGACCGTAGGGCCATCCACTCCCGCCCGGAGTTGATGTACGAGGAGCGGCACACAGCCGAACTGGTAAAGAAGCGACTCACCGCGCTCGACATTCCCTTCCAGTCAGAGATCGGCGAGACCGGAGTCATCGGGTTGATCGAGGGGGTTCGACCAGGACCGACAGTCCTGTTACGCGCCGACATGGACGCCCTTCCGATCGAGGAGGAGAGCGAGCATTCCTTCCGCTCCCAAGTGCCCGCCAAGATGCACGCCTGCGGCCATGACGCACACACGGCCATGTTGCTGGGAGCGGCCCATCTGCTGGGGGCGCGCCGGGCCCAACTGGCCGGAACGGTCAAGCTGATGTTTCAGCCCGCTGAGGAGGGTGGCGGAGGTGCCGTTCGCATGATTGAACAGGGCCTCTTGGAGGAACCGCGGGTCGACGCCGCGTTCATGCTCCACGTAGCACCGTGGCTCGACTCTGGCGTCGTGGCGACTCGTCCCGGACCAATCGCCGCCGGAGCCGATAGCTGGACCCTTACGGTCGAGGGTAAAGGGGGCCACGGGATGTCCCCAGAGCTGACCGTGGACCCGGTGGTCGTGGCAGCCTACATCATCACCGCTCTGCAGACAGTGGTGAGTCGGGAGTGCTCTCCTCATCAGTCAACTGTCCTTACCGTGGGCAGCATCGTGGCTGGTTCGGCACACAACATCATTCCAGATCGAGCAATCGCTCTTGGCACGATCCGAGCTCACGATCCGGCGCTCTTTCAGCAGATGGAGGCGCGCCTGGTGGAGATCGCCGAGGGAGTCGCGCGTTCACTTCGAGCTGAGGCAAAGGTGGACTTTCTGATGCGCTACCCCCCGGTGGTCAATGATCCTGCCATGTCAGAAATGGCAATGCGGGTCGCTGCCGCGGTGGCAGGCCCTGCAAATGCCCTCGGAGCCGAAGTGGTCAACGCTGGCGACGACTTTGCTTTTGTGCTAGAGCGAGTCCCCGGAGCGTTGGTGACGGTGGGCGTTAGAGATCCCTCCTGGGGGGAGACTCGAGGGGCCCATACACCACGGTTCGACATGGACGAGACTGTCCTGCCTCTAGGAACTGCGGTTTATGCTGGCCTAGCATTAGAGTATTTAGACCCTGCGTAGGTCGCTTCCTGGCGGCGACGGCCCTCGGCGTGCTACTCGGCAGCGGCCTCATCCCGCGCGATGCCCACAACTAGGTCACTCGGATCAGTGTTGCCGCCACATAGGACTATGGCGACTCGCTCTCCGGGCCGTGGTGTGTACCTGGGACTCGAATCACCTGCGCCACGTGTTAGCGGGTCTACTGCGGTTGCGGTCAGGGACGGAGTGCTGAGCCCGGCTAGCGCCGTGGCTGCACCGTGCTCCACCACCAGGCGATAGTCGTTCCACAACGCCCTACGAGCGCCGATAATCTCGGAGTCCGACACGAGTACGGACTGCACGGCACCCCCTTGAGCGGCGCTCAGCGCCATTTGGGTGATCCGTCGCGCGCCAAGTGAGTCGGCCGCAATTGAGTCCACGTCCACATCCACGATCCGCCCCGCCTCAACCGAGGCGTTCAGTGCCCGGGAGTTCTGAGGCTCGACCGCCACGATCCGGACTCCGTGATGTCGGGCGGCGGTGGTCACACCAGCGAAAAGCCCCCCGCCGCCCACTGCTAGCACCACGGAGTCCAGCCCTGAGATCTGCTCGCGAATCTCATCCAGCAAGGTGCCCGCTCCGGCCGCGATCAGGGGGTCGTCATAGGCGTGGCTCGCCAGGGCTCCGGTCCTGTTGGCGAACTCCTCGCAGGCAGTGAGTGCCTCTGCGTAGCTGCTGCCAACCAGATGCACCGCCGAGCCATATCCGCGAAGCCGGGACACCTTAACCGAAGGCGTCGTGGTGGGGAGGAACACCGTTGCTGCCACCCCTCGTTGCTGCGCCGCCCACGCGCAGGCTAGGCCGGCATTTCCTCCCGAAGCGATGGTTACTCCCGCGTTAGGAATGCTGCCGCGCTCGATGTGCGAGGCCAGGAAGTTCTGCGCACCGCGCGCCTTGAAGCTGCCGGTGTACTGCAGATGTTCCAGTACTAGCCACAACTGGCCCCTCTCTTGTCGGCGGTCGACGGCGAGATCACCAGATGGCGCAGTCGAGAAAGGCTCCGGGTCAACGTGGGCGACGGTCACTCGGCGGATCCGTCCGGCGATGCGGTTCGCGGCCCGCGTGACGTCGTCGTAGGTGAGCGCTTGCACTAGGATCGTGCCCCGGTCTCGTCAGGCCTTGGTTGGGCGAGGCTGGCGTCCGGCGTTGGCGAGCCGGTGGTCGACCGCAGTTCTAGTCTCCGTGAATAGCCTCTCAGTGACATCAACGAGCAGATGATCGCGGGTCTCAAGCAGCCGAAAGGCCAAGTGGGCCTTACGTTGAAGTTCGCGCCACACCAATGGTTGAATCTTGCCCTTTTCGCCCACTGCGTTGGCCGCGCCATTGCTGTATCAAAATCCACTCGGTGCCTTGTCCAACTGACCGTCCTGAACCGTGCTAATGCTCACCTTGGCCATGACGTTGGTTAGAGTGCATGCGAGATCAAGGACGGCGGCGTGGAGCTCGGCCGTGCTGTGAAAGTAGACATAGAGGCAGGCGGGGCCGGTGTCCAGCTCGGCGCCAGGCGACGCATCGTGACCTGCTCCATCCCCTCGGCGCGCATGACGCCCAGCGCCGCCTCGACTATCCCCGCCCGGCTCAGCGCCGGCTTGGCGGGCCGCTCGCGCCGGCTCCGAATCGGCGCCCTGCTGGCAGACTGCATGTTCACACCGTAGCGAACATGTTCGTTACGATCAAGTTCGCCCTGGCGAGACACGAAGAGGCGTATCGATGCGCTGTCTCGCGCATCATGATGCTAGGATGGGCTCATGAGAACGACGGTCAACCTTGACCCCGATGTGGCCGCCGCCGTGAGCGACCTTCGCAAGCGGCGCTCCTTGGGAGTGAGCGCCGCCCTGAACGAGCTCGCCCGGCGGGGCCTGACCCCGCGCCCGACCCCCAGCCAATTTCGCCAGCGCACGGCCGCTCTGGGTCTCCGCCTGGACATCAGCAACATCGCTGAGGCACTCGAGGTGGTCGAGCAGGCTGGGCACGGCTGATGCTTCTCGACGCCAATCTGCTCGTCTACGCGGTGGACCGGGAGAGCCGCTTTCAGGAGCGGGCGGCCGGCTGGTTGGAGCAGGCGCTCTCCGGGCCCACCAGGGTCGGGTTCCCCTGGCCCACCCTGCTTGCCTTCCTGCGCATCGCCACCCATCCCCGAGCCCTACGCGCACCCCTGGCTGGGCCCGACGCGTGGAGCTTCGTCGCTGACTGGCTCAACTGCCCAGGCGCCTGGATCCCTGAGCCCGGCCCAGGTCACGCCGAACTGCTGCAGCGACTGATCGAGACGCACGACGTGAGTGGCAACCTGATCCCCGACGCCCACCTGGTGGCGCTCGCCATCGAGCATGGGTTGCCGGTCGTTTCCAGCGACAGTGATTTCGCTCGTTTTCCGGAGGTGCGTTGGCTCAACCCGCTGGCCTGAGCTGCCTGCCGGGGTCAGCTATGGTCCCGGCTTCCGACCGCCACCTGGGGCTCCCTACCCCGGCGTTGACCGCAGACGTGACCGAGCCGGGGATGTCCCAGATCCTCCCGCACGGTCCTTACTTGTTGGGTCTCCCCTTTTACCCGGTGGTAATCAAGTTGCGCGCCTCTGGTAGCGTCCTTGGAGGTACTCCTCCAGCCAGGCCCGAGTGGTGCGCCACTGTCCGTCTACATTCTTCTGCCCCTTGAGGCGACCCCGCTCAATGGCTACCCTTAGGCTGGCCACCGAGTGTCCCTTGCTCGCCAATGAGGCCAGCGGTATTAGCCGGCTCGGTCCCGCCAGAGCAGGAACCACGAAGCGATAGAGATTGTCGGTGACGGCACGTGCGATCAATTCGCCGAGCCGAGCGGGGTCCCCGGCATCGGCACGGCGCAGGGCGACCAGGTATCTCTGTCGATCGCGGGTGTAGATGACCGCCGGTGGGTAGCCGGAGCGGACCAAGAGCAGATTCAGGATGAGTCGTCCAGTGCGTCCGTTGCCGTCAAGGAAGGGGTGGATCCTTTCGAACCACCCGTGAGCTGTCGCCAGCGCCTCGACCGGATTTGGGGAGGCGTTTATCTGGGTGAGGGACGCCGCCCAGTCACTCAAGGCGGCCGGGACGTCGACCCATGCTGGGGGCACCATCCCGCCCGGGAAGGGCTCGATGTCATGCTCTCGAAAACCGCCCGGCCGCTCGTTCGGACGAGCGTTGGGATGGGGCGCCACGGACCACACTGGACCCAGAGCGAGCTCGTGAATGTGACGCACTTCGGTCACGGTGACGGGCGCCGCAGCGACCAAGCCGCCGGCAGCGAGGGCGTGACTGTAGACCAACTGGGCTGCAGCGGCGTATCCCAGCACCTCCATGTACTGGCTGAGCTCCTGGTTCCCCACCGCTAGGCCCTCCGCGAGGAGTAGTTCCACCTGCCTCATCACCAGGGTGTTGCCTTCGATGGCGGTCGAGTGGTGAGCCTCCTGGTACCAGATGGAGGTCCAGAGCCCCTCCGCCTGGCTCGGCGATGGCAGACCGCCCAGGCGCTGGCGCAGGTCGGTCTGCGCCTCCTCGAGGCGCTGGTAGATGAGGTGCCGCGACGGCCGACCGCGATGAGAAGTGTTTTGTTGCATCAACAATTATGGTAACACGACAAATTGCTAATGTCGTGTTCCTGATCACTTACCCCCACCGAAACAAAATAGTCGCACGCTGGAGTAGGTCCGGGACTCAAGGCCAGCGATAATGGTTGAGTTGGGTCAGTCATCAACTGAGCCGCCCTGCTCCCCGCGACCGGGCAAGGTGGCGGCTCCCTTTCCCCGGGGCCTCCACCTTTGAAGTACAACCATCTGGGTCGCTCCGGCCTTG
>PLDE01000285.1 GCA_003135035.1 Candidatus Dormiibacterota bacterium
ACGCCAAAGCGGCGTGAGTTTTTGGTAAGCCTGATTGGGCTCCTCATGAGTGGCCGCGTCGGCAGTGCATCTGATGACTCGAGCTCGCAGTCGAAGAGGGCCCCGAATCAGGGGTCGAAACCGTGGCGATCGGTCGCGCTCGGCAGTGGGATCTTCATGGGATCCTCCCAGGGTGATGGGGCCGGAGTTGGCACCGCTTCCTTCCGGCTTCCGGCCCGAAAGACTCGCTCTAGCGGTCAGTCGGGAACTCTCCACCCTTGACTAGCTGCCGTTACGGGGTTAAGCAAGTCGTACCACCATTGCCGGCGAGGAGATGTCTCTCTGCCATGCCGAAGCGGTTACGGAATGAATTTTCCTCCGAACCCAGTTGAGCGAGTCGCCCTGGCGCCCCGACCCCCGCCGCTCTTCTCTCTCGAGCTGAGAGGTCAGCTGCCGGGATCGGACTTCGGACGCCGAGGACCACCGAAGGGCACAGGTGTCCGGGTAAACGGGTAGGTCGCCCAGTAGAGCTTGCCGACCTCCCCTAAACGGTCCTCCGCGCGAACCACGAGCAGACGCTCGCCCCTCTCCGAGCCCGTCATGGCCACGAACTCATCCGGCGACACCTCGTTGAATATGGTGACCCCATCTCCGCCGGGAGCACGGGCCAGCGAGGCCTGAAGATGGCCATCACGCCAGCGAAAGGTCCACTCGTTCCACTCTGACCACCACCGTCCCAAGAGAGGCGCAATGTGAGGAGGTGGCGAGGTGGCTGGTACCCACTCCGGGAGGGTGTCGCCACCCTCTCGAACGACCGTGAGAAGCTGGGAAGCCAAACCAGCGATCTGGAAGCCTCCCGTGGTGTTGGCCAGCACCACGACACCGAGGCGACTGGCCGGATGGCACACGACCGCGGCCAGGAAACCCGGCATCGACCCGGTATGGCCCAGGTAGACGGTTTCCTTGTCCCTCAGCAGCATCAGGCCCAATCCGAAGCCCCAGGACCAGTGGTCGAGGTCGGCAATGGTGCGCGGTCCCCTCATCTGCGCCAAGGTCTCGGCTGACAGCAGATCGGGCCGTCCCCCGGTCAGCAAGCCGGTCCATCTACAGAGGTCCTCCGCGGTGCTCCAGAGCTGGGCGGCAGGAGCCAGTCCTTGGCAGTCCACCCCGGGCTCGGCCACCACCTCGTCTGAGTACGGCTCAACAGAATAGCCTTGGGCCGCCGGAGGGTTGGCGGAGATCGTCGTTCGGAGCATGTCCAGCGGGCCCAGAACATGCTCCGCGACATGCTCAGCCCAGGTGGTACCGCTGATCTGGGCCACCATCTCCCCGAGCAGGGCAAATCCCAGGTTCGAATAGTGGAACCAACTGTCCTGCGGGTAGAACCGCTCCGCACGGTTGGCAACGTCCACCAACTCCTCGCGTGACGGGAAGCGCAGAGTTTCCCAGACTGCGCCACCCGGTTCTCGCTGGAGACCGGAGCCGTGGGTCAGAAGATCGGCAATCGAGATGTCATCAAGGGGCCCGCCTTTCCAGGCCTGGCGCAAGGGGCCGCGGAGGTCAATGGCGTGGGCGGCGGCCAACTGCATTACCGCAACCGCGGTAACCGTCTTCGTGATCGAGCCGATGCGGTACTGCACGTCCGGTCTGGCGGGCACCTGAGCTGAGATGTCGGCACTTCCAATCGACACCTGCTCAATCAGATGACCCCGCTCCGCCACGGCTACAACCAGGCCGGGGATGCGATAGTCCGTCTGCGCCGCGGCCGCGATGGCCCGTACTCGGTCGACTGCGCTGGTGGCGACTCCCACAGGCACAGCCTATCGGTTGCAGCGCAGTCCACTCTTGGCGCGCCAATCACATAGGCGGAAGCAGGAGTCGCTCGCCCGGGGAGATCCCCGCCCCATCCAGGTGGTTCGTCGACTCGATCGCCGCCACCGCTGCCCGAGGGTCCTGGTTTGGGTAGTGCTGGGTGGCAATCCCCCAGAGCGTCTGGCCAGGTTGAACGATCACTGACGGCCCGCGCGACCCGGCCGTACCTAGAACAACCTGCATGGTGATCGCCCCCACCAAGAACGTTAAAATAGCCACCTTCAGCAGGATGCCCCAGGGACCACGTCTCCTGCGCACTATCTGCCGATCGGCATCGCGCCGCCGCCCGGGGTTCCTAACTGGTGCTGAGACGAACATCGGTTCGTACTTTAGGGAACACCTGTTCGCTTTGTCAAGTGCGAGTTACCTTTCGGGGCGTCCGAGCGAACAGCCGTTTGCGCTGGCGCTCCAGTGCTGCTACCATCGGGCGATCATTTGTTCTGGGCCGCACCCACCCGGCCCCTACCGCGTCGCAAGGGAGCTCTGAAAGATGTCCGAAGGCCTCCATCCTCGGCAACAGGAAATCGTCGAGTATCTGCGATCGCGAAGCCTCGACGGTGGCTATCCCCCCTCCGTTCGCGAAATTGGCCGAGCGGTCGGGCTAAGCTCGAGCTCGACAGTTCAGAATCATCTCAACGTCCTCGAGCGTAAGGGGCTGATCCGTCGCGACCCGACCAAGTCGCGAACCGTCCTACTGACGGATTTCTCCGCTCCCTCGCCCCAGGCTACGGGCGCCTACTGGCTTCCTCTCGTCGGCCAGGTGGCTGCCGGGGCTCCCTTGCTCGCGGAGCAGAACATTGAGGAGCACTTGGCGATCGGCCCCGAGATCGCAGGAGGTGACGACTCATTCCTTCTGCGCGTCCGAGGCGAAAGCATGCAGGGCGACGGAATCTTCGACGGCGATCTGGTTGTGGTCAAGCCCGCAGCTGAAGTGAGCAACGGTACCGTCACGGTGGTACGACTGGAAAACCGAGACACCGGCGAGAGTGAAGTCACCGTCAAGCGACTCTTCCGCGAGGGGGGTCATCTTCGGCTTCAGCCATCCAACGACGCCTTCGCGCCCATCATTGCCGACGACGCCCACATAGAAGGCAGAGTCGTGGCGGTGATTAGGGTGCTCCACCAGTAGGGCCGGCCCTATTCGGAAGGCGCCTCGGAGTCGGGTCCTCCAGCGAGAGAGCGTGCTAGCGACACCGGCAGCCTCCCTCTGACGTGAACCCCGTCACTGGCGAACTCCTCTCCCTCGACCACTCCGTAGCGGCGCCAGTTGGAGAGCGCCTTCCAGTTGTCGTAAGCGATCGTGGCCTCGACCGCCAGCATGTCGCGCGAGAGCGCGTCGGCAATGGCACTGCGGAGCTCGTCCAGACCTTCACCGGTGGTACCGCTGACCAGCACGACACCGAGGTAGGGCGCGGGCTGAAACGTCTGCAGCCGACGGCGGCTCCCGGGTGAACAGCGGTCTACTTTGTTGATCGCCAGTAGCAGGGGACGGTCATCCAGACCTAGCTCTCTCAGGGTGGCGTGAACTGTCTCCAGGCGGCTCTCCGCGCCGGTGTGGCTGGCGTCGAGCACGTGGACCAGAAGATCCGCCTCGCCGACCTCCTCTAGGGTGGCGTGAAAGGCGGCGACCAACTCGTGCGGGAGCTTTTGGATGAACCCCACCGTGTCCACCAGGAGGCACGGCTGTCCGAAAGGTAGGCGGACCGCCCGAGTGGTCGGATCGAGGGTGGCGAAGAGCTGGTTTTCCGCCACGGCCCCACCCGCCGTCATGGCATTGAGCAGAGTCGACTTGCCAGCATTGGTGTAGCCGACCAAGGCGGCGGTGCGGAAGGGACGACGGCGACGGGCGTCGCGATGAAGGGCCCGTTCCTCATGCAGCTCGGTCAGTTCCTTTTGGAGGATGCGGAGGCGATTGCGGATGCGCCGCCGATCCGTCTCCAGCTTCTGCTCGCCCGGGCCCCTAGTCCCGATTCCACCGCCCAAGCGGGACAGACCACTGGTTCCGGTGAGTCGGGGTAGGAGGTGCTGTAGTTGGGCCACCTCGACCTGAATCCGGCCTTCCCTCGACCGTGCGTGCTGGGCAAATATGTCCAGGATCAGTCCAGTACGGTCCACCACCGGTAGGTCCAGCTCCGCTTCCAGATTTCGCTGCTGGCGCGGTGAGAGATCGTCGTTGGTGATGAGAAGTCCGAACTCGAGGCTCTCACGCAGCGCTCTCACCTCAGCCACCTTGCCGCTGCCGAAAAACAGCGTGGGATCGACGTGAGGGCGCTTTTGAACATCGGATCCCACCACCGAAGCGCCCGCGGTGCGCGCCAGGTCACCCAGCTCGTCCATCTCCAACTCGACGTGGGCCAGGTCACGCTCGGAGGGCGCCCAGCCCAGCAAGAAGGCCCGCTCGCCCTCCCGCTGCAGGGACTCGTCGAAAACTCTCATCGCCACCCCTAGGCTGCCGCCCTACCGATTTCCGCGAGGCACTGACTCACCAACTCGTCCGGGCTGGCCCCGGCATCGACCCACAACAAGTCGGGCTCGCTGCGCAGCCACGTCATCTGGGCCTTGGCGTAGTGCCGGGTCCTGAGGATCACGCGCTCAACCGCCTCGTCTCGCTGGCAGCTGCCGCCCAACCAATCTAGGACTTCAGCGTATCCGATGGCGCAATGGGAGAGGACTGCGGCCGAGAATCCCTGGCGCAGTAGGCGCTCAACCTCTGCCACCAGCCCTTCCCCGATCAGTCGCTCAGAGCGAGCCTCGATACGGGTCCGCAGCCGGGCCGGGTCCACCCGACAGGCGAGCCTTTGCGACCGCCACCCCGGGCTTCTTTGCCCGGGCCAGGCTCCCTGGCGGGCCAGTTCAAGAGCTCTTCTTACCCGGCGGGGATTGTGCAGATCGATCGTCTCAGCGCGCTCCGGATCCAGGCTCGCGAGGTCGGCCCCTGACGCGACGGATTCCTGCCCCCCCGAATCTGCCAGACCGGGCAGCTTCGCCCCTTCGGGATCAGGAGGGACGCCGCCGAAGTCAAAGCCCTGGAGCAGGGATCGGACGTAGAGACCGGTGCCCCCCACCACCAGGGGCAGGTGGCCGCGCGCGGCGATGGATTCCACCGCCGCGCCCGCCAGCGGTACGTACTCGGCAACCGAGAACGGCTGGCCGACGTGACTCCAGTCCAGTCCGTGACAGGTGACTCCCTGAAGTTGTTCTGCTGTCGGCTTGCAGACGCCGATGGCAAGTTCTGCGATCGCCTGCCGCGAGTCAGCGTTGACCAGCTCGCCACCAAGCCTCCTCGCCAGGGCCACCGCCAAGCTCGTCTTGCCCGAGGCGGTCGGACCCATGATCGCCACCACCTGAACGTTGGCCGAGTCCGCAGACACCTCCGCCGCTGACTTCATCCGCGCCTCCGGAAGGCCGCGAGAAGCTGCCCTTCGGAGAGAAGGAGCACCGCGGGCCGCCCGTGCGGGCAGGTGATGCCCCCTGGGGTCACNNCGGCACGCGACGGAAGCGGCCAGTCGATGAATACGGTCGTCCGGCCGACCTCGGTCTCCGGTGAAATCGCCCAACACCTCGGTGAGCAGCGCGGGTAACTCCGAGAGGCGGGTTCCGATCGGTACCGCCGAGCAGCGGATGGTGGACTCGCCAAAGGGTTCCAGGTCGAAACCCGCTCGCGCCAGCAGATGGCGCGCATCGACGAGGCCCCCCACCAGCAGCGGACCGAGGTCGACCAGCATCGGGCTGAGCAGCCCTTGGCTCGGCGCCGGCTCCTCCCCAGTCCCCTCGGTCAGATCCTTGAGAAGCTTGGCGTAGAGGACCTTCTCATGTGCTGCGTGCTGGTCGAGGAGCGCGATTCCGCGCTCAGTCTCGACCACCAGATAACGGTTGTGGGCCTGTCCCAGATAACGCCAGCGAGCAGCCTCCGCCAGCCGGACACCCTCATCGAGAGGGGCTGGTTGCTCGGCGAGCAGATCCGGCGGTTCGGACTCTCGCCACCGACGGCTCTTGCTCTGCAACGTCTGGGGCGAATCGGTCCCTCCAGGGAGTGTGGCCAGGTCCACATCAAGAGCGAGACCAGACGGCCGCAAGCCCTGCAGTGCGCCCCAGCAGGCGCGCTGGACGGCTGCGAAGAATCGTCCCTCCTCCCGGAAGCGCACCTCGCGCTTAGTGGGATGGACATTGACGTCGACGTCACCATAGGCGCAGCGGACGTCGATCACCGCCAAGGGGTGGCGCCCAACTTCGATCATTCCTCGATAGGCGCCCTCTATCGCGGCCACCAAGGCACGCTGATGGACGCGGCGACCGTTGACCATGACCACCAAGGAGTTGCGGTTCGGGTGCGCTGTGCCGGGGCGGCCGAGAACACCTGTCACCTCGATCCCGTCCCCAGCCCACAGCACCGGAAGCAGCTGGCCAGCGACCCCTGGACCGAATACGGCCCGAGCTGCCTCGATCAGGTCGCCACCGCCCGGGCTGACCAGTGCCCTCCTGCCTCCAAGGCGCGCCTCGAAGCGGACGTCAGGGCGACCCAGGGCAGCTTCCGCCACCACCCGCAGACAGGCACTGGCTTCCGTCCGCTCGCTCCGCAGAAATGCGCGCCGGGCGGGAACGTTGTGGAAGAGATCGCCCACCTCGACAGTGGTCCCCGGGGCGCCCGCTGCGGCCTTGACGTCACCAGTCTCTCCCCCATTTACCGCGATAGCCGCACCTGCCGGTGATGCCGGCTGCCGAGAGACGACGCTGACCCGAGCCACCGCGGCGATACTGGCCAGGGCTTCGCCGCGGAACCCGAACGTGGCGATCCGCGTCAGGTCGTCGATCTCGCGAAGCTTGCTGGTCGCATGCCGCTGAAAGGCGAGAGCCAAGTCGTCGCCGGGCAGCCCCTGGCCGTTGTCGACCACCCGGATCAGCTTGGTCCCACCAGCTTCGACCTCAACGGTGATCCGTGTAGCCTGCGCGTCAAGGCCGTTCTCGATCAGCTCCTTGACCACCGAGGCGGGCCTCTCAATGACCTCGCCCGCGGCAATCGCATTGGCCACCGCCTGCGGAAGTCGCTCGATCCGAGCTCGCTCCAGCTCGGCCGACCCCCCGGACGCGAACCCAGGCTGCCCCTTCAGCTGTTCTCCCCGGCCTGGCGCTGCCACTCGGCGATCTTTTGCAGAGCCTCAAGTGGAGTCATCCCGTCCACCTGCAGCCGGCCCAGCTCGACCATCACGGGATGAGGCGGTCCCAGCGGAAGCGTCAGCTGATGCTCCACAACGCTTCCGGATCCCAGCGGCCGGTCGGACTCCCGGCGAGCCAAAACCTCGGCGGCGCGGTCGAGGATCGATGGAGGCAAACCGGCCAGTTGGGCCACGTTGATCCCGTACGAACGGTCCGCCCCTCCGGCCACGATCTGGTGCAGAAAGGTGATCCTGGCCTCCCCTCCCACCGAGTCTTCAACCACCTCGACGCGAAAGTTGCGCAGAGCCGACAGGGAACGCTCCAGCGCGGTCAACTCGTGGTAGTGGGTGGCGAGTAGGGCGCGGGCGCCGATGTGGCCGTGGAGATATTCGAGGGTGGCCCAGGCGAGGGCGAGGCCGTCGAAGGTGGAGGTGCCGCGGCCCATTTCGTCGAGCAGGATGAGGGACCGGGCGGTGGCGGTGTTGAGGATGGTGGCGGTTTCGGTCATTTCGACCATAAAGGTGGAGCGGCCGCGGGCGAGGTTGTCGGCGGCGCCGATGCGGGTGTAGACGCGGTCGAC
>PLDE01000083.1 GCA_003135035.1 Candidatus Dormiibacterota bacterium
GCCGGGCGGAGCGACCCCGGCGATCGACCCCACCAAATCTCCCTCGTCCAGCCGCATCAGGATCACCCCCCGCGTCTGTCGGCTGGAGATCCTGACGCCCTCCAGGGGAATGCGGATTATCTGCCCTCGGGTGCTGATCAGCATCAGTTCATCGGAGAGTTCCTCGACAATCTTCATGCCCACGATCTCACCGACTTTGGAAATGGCGTGCTGATCGAGGGTATAGACGCCCTGAATCGCCCGACTCTTGACCGGGTAATCAGACACCGGAGTCAGCTTTCCGAAGCCGTTTTGGGTAACCACCAGTACGTGGCCTTCGGGCCGGACGATGTCAGCGCCGGCGACGAGGTCATTTCCGCGCAGACGGACGGCGGTGACTCCCATCGTGTCGCGCCCCATCGGCCGCACCTGTTTCTCGCTGAAGCGCAGAGCCTTTCCCTGTCGCGTAACCAGGAGAATCTGGTCGCCGCCGGTGCTGATCCGGACCCAGTTGAGCTCGTCACCCTCGCTCAGGTTCATCGCAATCAGTCCATTGCGACGCACCGACGCATAGGCGGCTGCGGGAGTCTTCTTGATATGTCCCCGCAGAGTGACCATGACCATGTAGGTCTCATCCGAGTAGGCATCCACGGACAACATCGATGTCACCCGCTCACCTTGGTCCAGCTCGACCAGGTTGATCACAGCGGTGCCCTTGGCCTGGCGGGATACGTCGGGTACCTCGTGCGTGCGGAGTCGGAAAACCCTGCCTCGATTGGTGAAAAAGAGCATGTCAGAATGGGTCGACGCCACCTGCAGGTGCTCCACGTAGTCCTCATCGCCCACCCGTTTGGCCCCCATCACCCCCTTCCCGCCACGCTGCTGCGAGCGGTAGTCGGTCGCTGGGGTCCGCTTGATGTAGCCTCGGTGGGTCAGGGTGACGACCACCTGCTCGCGCGGGATCAGGTCCTCTTCGTTGAGCTCGATGTCACCGTAGGTAATCTCGGTGCGCCGCTCGTCACCGAACTTCTTGCGCAGCGCCAGTAACTCGTCGCGCACCACACCCATCAACCGCTCGCGGGTGGCTAGGATCGCTTCCAGAGCCGTGATTCGCTCCATCAGCTCGGCGTGTTCCGCCTCCAGCTTGTCCTGCTCCAGACGTGTCAGGCGGCCCAGGCGCATGTCCACAATCGCCTTGCTCTGTCGCTCGCTCAAGGAGAAGCGCTCCTCCAACTGGCGTTGAGCAGTCGCCTCATCGGGAGCGGCCCGGATGAGCTTGATCACCTCGTCGAGGTTCTGCAGGCAGATGCGCAGACCCTCGACGATGTGAGCCCGCTCGCGCGCCCGCTCGAGGTCGTGCCGGGTGCGACGCTCGACCACCTCCCGTCGGTACTCGAGGTAGTGGTGGAGCATGTTGCGGAGTGAGAGGATCTGGGGCTGACCATCCACTAAAGCCAACAAAATGCAGGAAAAAGTAGACTGCAGCTGGGTGTGCTTGTAGAGGTTGTTGAGGACCGTGTAGGGCCGCGCATCCCGCTTCAGTTCGATCACCAAGCGGGTGCCTTCACGGCGACCGGTCTCGTTGCGAAGGTCGGCAATTCCCTCCAGCTTGCGCTCGTTCACCAGCTCGGCGATGGTCTGCAGCACCCGGCTGGGGTTGACTTGATAAGGGAGCTCGGTGACGATGATTTGCTCTCTTCCCGCCTTGGATTCTTCGAAAATCACGCGGGCCCGCTGAATCACCCGGCCATGACCGGTTCCGTAAACCTGAGGCAGATCGCGTGCGTAGATGATCCCGCCTGTGGGAAAGTCTGGCCCAGGAATCAACTTCATCAGGTCTTCGGTGGTGGCGTCGGGGTTATCGATCAGGTGGACCAGGCCGTTGCACACCTCGGTGAGGTTGTGGGGAGGAATGCTGGTGGCCATGCCCACGGCGATTCCCGACGCGCCGTTGACAAGCAGATTGGGCATCGCGGCCGGCAGCACCGAGGGCTCCAGTTTGGTTGCCGCATAGTTGTCGATGAAGTCGACGGTGTCCTTCTCGATGTCGGCGAGCAACTCGGCGGCGATCGGGGTCATGCGGGCTTCGGTGTAGCGATAGGCAGCGGCGGGATCGCCTTCTGGTGATCCGAAGTTGCCCTGCCCGTCCACCAAGGGATAGCGCATGACCCAGGGCTGGGCCAGGCGCACGAGGGTGTCGTATACGGAGATGTCGCCATGGGGGTGGTAGTTCTTGAGTACTTCGCCGACGATGGCGGCGCATTTCTGGGTGCTGGCGCCGGGTGTCATGCCCTGGTCCTGCATGGCGTAGAGGATTCGCCGTTGCACCGGCTTGAGCCCATCACGTACGTCGGGCAGGGCTCGGGCCACGATCACGCTCATGGCGTAAACCAGATATGACTCGCGCATCTCCTGCACGAGCTCGACGCCGCGGACGCCGCCCGACCTAGCCCCGCCCTGCTCGATGGCCACTACCTACCTCCCAGGCACGCGCGCCGGCAGGGGCGGTTCAGTGGCAGACTGCCAGACTTCCGCCAGCCCGGCCCGGACCGCGGTCTTTGCCACCCGAATGGCACTGGTCACTGCGCGGGCGTCGGAGCGCCCGTGCCCGATGAAGACCAGACCGCCCACACCCAGCAGGGGCGCTCCGCCCACCTGGCTCCAATCGAGACGCTGACGCAGGCGACGCAGCCCGGGGAGCAGGAGGAAGGCGCCCAGCCGGGAGCGCAGGTTCGAGGTTGCCTCCTGGCGCAAGGCGGCGATGATCGCGTCGGCGACGCCCTCGGCGGTCTTGAGCGCGACGTTGCCGACAAAGCCATCGGCGACCACCACGTCGACCTTGCCTGAGACCAGATCCGTACCCTCTACCGGTCCCAGATAGCGGAGGCCCAGCTGGCCGATCAGTTCGTGGGCTGCCTGGACCAAGGCATTGCCTTTGGAGGTCTCCTCGCCATTGCTAAGCAGGCCTACCCGGGGCTGCTCCACTCCCAACACCCGCTCCGCGTACTCGCTGCCCAGCTGGGCGAACTGGGCCAGCCATTCGGGTCGGCAGTCCACCTGGGCACCGGCGTCAACCAGCAGCGTGCTGCCCGAGCGGGATGGGAAGACGGTGCCGATGGCGGGCCTGGTGACCCCGGGCAGACGGCGCAGCTGGAGCAAGGCGGCGGCCATGGTGGCGCCGCTGTGACCGGCGCTGAAGCAGGCGTCGGCGCGGCCCGAACCCAGCATCCGCACCGCCACCGCCACGCTGGATCGGGGTTGACTGCGGACCGACTGGGCGGGGTGGGCGCCCATGGGAATCGCCTCTTCCGACTCCTCCAGGGTCAGTCGGCCGCCCAAGTCGCCCACCTGCGAGACCAGGGGATTGAGTCGCTCTGAGGGACCGACCAAAATGACTCGCAGGTCACGCTCCTCCCGAAGCGCCGCGAGGCTACCCTCAACCAGCGCTTCCGGGGCGTGGTCACCTCCCATCGCGTCGACCGCCACGGCGGGGGAGGCGGCGCTCAAATATCCAGGTTCCGGACCGTCTTGGCATGAGACTGGATGAAGCGCTTGCGGGGCTCCACCGCAATCCCCATCAGGCGATCGAAGATGTCGTCGGCGCGCAGGGCATCCTCAACCTCGACCTTGAGCAGGATCCGGTGTTCGGGGTCCAAGGTGGTGTCCCAGAGCTGGTCGGCGGTCATCTCGCCCAAGCCCTTGTAGCGTTGCACCTTGCTCTTTTCCCCCATCTCCTTGAGGGCGATCCGAAACTCCTCCTCGCTGTAGCACCAGACCAGCCGTTTGCGGGAACCCTCGATCCGAAAGAGGGGCGGCTGAGCGATGAAAAGGTGACCCTCATTGATCACCGGCTGCAGGTAGCGCCAGAAGAAAGTGAGCAGCAAGGTCCGGATGTGCGAGCCATCCTCATCGGCATCGGCCATGAGGACGACCCGGTTGTAGCGCAGTCGTTCCAGATCGAATTTCTCGCCCACCCCGGTACCCAAGGCGGTGATGAGGTTGCGAATCTCCTCATGCTGAAGGATCTTGTCCTCACGCGCCTTCTCGACGTTGAGGATCTTGCCCCGCAGCGGCAGGACCGCCTGGTTTTCGCGGTTGCGCGCCTGCTTGGCCGAACCGCCGGCCGAGTCGCCCTCGANNAGCGACTTCTCAATGATCCGCTTGGCGTCCCCGGGGTTTTCCTCCAGGTACTGGTTGAGGGCGTCGGAGACAACCGTCGAGACCTGCCCAGCGATCTCCGAGTTGCCTAACTTGGTCTTGGTCTGACCTTCGAACTGGGGCTCTTGCAACTTGACACTGAGCACTGCGGTGAGACCCTCTCTGACATCCTCGCCGCTGAGGTTGCCATCGCCGTCCTTGAGGATCGC
>PLDE01000178.1:0-2846 GCA_003135035.1 Candidatus Dormiibacterota bacterium
ACAGTGCCCCTCCGTGTCGCTGTCTCGAAGATCGATAGCCTTGGAGAGACTAACTAGGGTCGCATTGAACCCACTTTGGGCCTCAGTAGCCCGAGCCTGCTGCTCTCGCATCCAGCGGTTAGTGGTTGTCTGCACAATCGCGACCGGTGCCGCCAAGGTAACCAACGCGGCAATAGGGCCCAGCCAACCACTGGCGGCCACGACCCCGAGACCCGTAAGGCCGTAACCGACGTAGTACGGAAGCACTCCAACGACGTTCTGGGCGAACATTCCGGCCCGAAAGTTCAGCCTGCCCTGGTCGGCCAGCAGCACAGCCGCCAAAAGGCCCTGGTTCGCGAGCCACGCGGCTAGGCCGCCCATGGCGCCCGCGAACACCATCCAGGGCACGTTGCCATGAGAGCCTCGGCCGAGTTCGATGAATACCCAATAGGCGGACGAATACACCAGTAGGCTCATGACACTGTTGAACCACACCTTGATGTTGAGTCCGCGCTTCAGGAGCTCCCCCATCAGCATAGACGCGATGCTGGACGCAGCAGCTCCAGGGGGTCCCAGCAGGAACACCGCACCGACGCTGGCGTAAGCCTTGGCGCTGAAACGCATGCCGACTCGGCCGGCCCCTACTTGGACGGGGACGCCACCACGGACTTCTAGGAGCGCCACTAGGCCGATGACGACCAGCAGAGTCCACCATTCGGAGACGCGCACGGGTGGCCGAACGTAGAGGGTTCCGACCGCGACGGCGGCAGCGGTCGTTAAGGCGACCACGCCCCAGACCTCCCACCGGCGGCCCCTTCGACCCGATGTCGCCACGCCGATGGCGGGCATCGGGTGGGGCGCCGGGCGATCGCTAGGCACCGTCGTGGTCTGTGGGCCGACCTTCCGCTCAACGGCGGCTGGGCTGCTCACCAGAGCCCGCCACTCGGGCATGGGGGTGTACTTCGCCTCATCAGCGAACCCATTGGGGTGCGAAACCACGGCTCGCACCACATATCCACTCGAACCGCGACGCGCAAATCAGTAACCCTCACCAAGTCGTCCCTTCCAACGGACCAGCGCAGTCTAGCCCGCAGATTCTGACTTCAGGGGCACTTCGCCCGCATTGCGGCACGGTTGTGACAGATTCGGGACAGATGTGCTGGGATCTGGAGCCGGATTACTTGGCGTAGTCGACCGAGCGGGTCTCCCTGACCACGGTGACCTTGATCGTCCCCGGATAGCTCATCTCGCCCTCGATGCGGCGGGCCACATCGCGCGCCAGAACGACCGCTGAATCGTCGTTGACGCGGTCTGGCTTGACCATGATCCGCACTTCCCGACCCGCCTGGATGGCGAAGGAGCGCTCTACTCCCTCGAACCCGTTGGCAATCTCTTCCAGCTTCTCGAGTCGCTTGATGTAGCTGGCAAGAGTCTCTCTCCGTGCCCCCGGCCGGGACGCGGAGATGGCATCGGCGCTGAGCACCACGAAGGCCATGATGGTGGTCGGCTCAATGTCGTAGTGGTGGCATTGAACGGCGCTGACCACCTCGGGGTGGCGCCCCAGCCGGCGCAGGATCTCGCCGCCGATGATGGCGTGCGAGCCCTCAACCTCGTGGTCGACGGCCTTGCCGATGTCGTGGAACATCCCCGCCTCCTTCGCCAGATGTTCATCCACTCCGATCTCAGCGGCGATCATGCCGGCCAGATAGGCGACCTCCTTGACGTGGGCCAGGACGTTCTGGCCATAGCTGTAGCGGAAGCGCAGCGTTCCCACCAGCTTGACCAGCTCGGGATGCACGTTCTGAAGCCCCAGCTCGAAGAGGGCCTGGTGACCCTCCTCTACGATCCGTGCCGTGACCTCCTCACGGGACTTGACCACGACCTCCTCAATTCGAGTGGGGTGGATCCGACCATCGCTGAGTAGCTTGTTGAGAGTCACCCGCGCCACCTCGCGCCGAACCGGGTCGAAGCCGCTCAGAACGACCGTCTCCGGGGTGTCGTCAATGATCAGGTCGACGCCTAGCGCAGCTTCCAGGGCCCGGATATTGCGACCCTCTCGGCCGATGATCCGTCCTTTGACCTCATCGTTGGGAAGGGGCACCACCGACACCGAGGTCTCCCCGGTCTGGTCGGCGGCATGGCGCTGAATCGTGGTCACCAGGACTTCGCGAGAGCGCTCGTCAGCCTCGGCATGAGCTGCCGCCACCGAGTGGCGAATCAGGTCCGCCTTCTCGGACACGAGTTCCCGGTCCAGGGTCTGGAGAACCTCTTGGCGGGCGTCCTCCCGAGAGAGCCCAGCGACACGCTCTAGCTCCCGCTCTCCCACTTCGCGAAGCGCTACCAGCTCGCCCCGGGACACCTCCAGCTGGGTCCGGTCCAGTGCCAGGGCATCACTGCGCTGGAGGAGATCCTGCTGTTGGCGGTCGAGCTGCTCCTCCCGCTGGACGATCCGCTGCTCCAGACGGGACACTTCCGAGCGCCGCTCGCGCAACTCCTCCTCGAGCTCGGTTCTAACTCGGAGCGCCTCAGCTTTGGCCTCAAGGCCGACCGCCTTGCGCTCGTTCTCGATCGCCGCTCGGGAACTGGCCAACTCATCCAGGCCCCGACGGCCCTGGCGCGAAGCCATCAGGCCGAAGGCGATGCCCCCAACGGCGAGCACGGCTAATACGACCAGCAATACGCCCATTGCTGCGCTCATGGACCAGACCTCGCAGTGCCGAGCGAGGGACTGTCAGTGCCCCTCCCCGACTTCAACCCCTCAGAAGCCGGAGGAGTAGGAAATTAATCGGAAAACGGGACCGATTTTAGCGCGAACTCAGGCACCTCGGAGAAGGACTCGGGCGGGACGAACTCCCCGCGTGGATGAT
>PLDE01000178.1:2858-3184 GCA_003135035.1 Candidatus Dormiibacterota bacterium
CTCTTGTCGATGATCCCGGCTTCGATAGCTCCATCGAGAACACTGCCCTCGTAGGAGATGCCCTCGTTGTAGAGCAGGTCCAATTCCGCCGAGCGGAAGGGGGCTGCAACCTTGTTCTTGACCACCCTAACCCGGACCCGTCCCCCCACCACATCCATGCCCTGCTTCAGCGAATCGATCTTGCGGATGTCTAGCCGCACCGAGGCGTAGAACTTGAGCGCCCGGCCTCCGCTGGTGACCTCGGGCGAGCCGTACATCACACCGATCTTCTCCCTCAGCTGGTTGATGAAGATGGCGATGGTCTTGGACTTACTGAGGGTCCCGGT
>PLDE01000295.1 GCA_003135035.1 Candidatus Dormiibacterota bacterium
AGCACGCCGAAACTGACGACCGCCCCGGTGCACAAGATGATTCCGATCACCGCGCTGCGCTGCGGCGGGTCCAGTTCGGGACCGGCGGCCCGAGCGTCGAAGATGGTCAGCAGCCAACGGAAAACCACCAGGGCGCTGAGTACCGCCGAGAGCAGCTCGAGCCAGGCCAGCCAGCCAAACCCGGCCTGAAGCGCGGCATCGACCGTCAGCAGGCGGACGAAGAATCCGGCCAGGGGTACCATCCCGGCCAGCCCAATCAGAAGCAGCGCCAAGGCCCCAGCCTGCACTGGCGAGCGGGCCCAGATACCCCGGAGATCCGACGTTGTTGTCCCCTCCCCCTGGGCGGTGATCGATCCCAACAGACCGAGCAGGCCGGCGGCCAGCGGGATGACACAGAGGAGCAGGTAGAGAATCGCCGCCGTCCCATCCTGGGAAACCTCGGGCAGGGTAGCCGGCACCAGGGCCAGCTGGGCCACCAAGAGATAGACCACGGTGACGGTCAGGGTGCGCTGCCGCCAGGCGAGCAGTGGAGCCAGCACCAAGCTGGCCGCGGCCAGCAGGGCCACCGCCAAGGTCCAGCTGGCCGGGGCCGCAGCCAGTGCTCCCGGGAGCAGGCGGAGCAGGGCCGCCGTGGCCGCCAAGGAGCCCAGCAGGAAGGCGGCCAGAAAGGGAAGGCTGGGCTGGCTCTCGACCAGTCCCGAGCGCCACCAGAGGAAGGGGAAGACGCCCACCTGGGCGGCGGCGCCCAGGATGAGTAGGATGTCGGCCACCACCAAGAGCGGGTCCAGGTGGCGCAGACCAGCCGGGACCAGGTGCAGGCTGGTGGTCCCCGCCAGACCCGCCAGCAGCGCCGCACCAGCCAGGAAGAGGACCAACGCGAACCCGCTCAGCGAAAGCGCCCGGGCGGCGCTGCGCACCGCGCCCTGATCGGTCTTGTGCAGTCCTTGGGCGAGCGCCATGGGCAGCACCGAGAGGGCCATCCCCGCCCCCAGCGAGACCAGGTCGGCGGCCGACGCGGTGAAGAGCACCCCAGCGCAGCTGATCAGGAGCAGGAAGTGGAAGACGCCGCGGTGGGGGTCGAGCTGGCGCTCCGCATCGGAGCCGCAAAGAACGATCGCCCCCGCCGCGGCTAGGGTGATGGCGTAGAAGTAGAGGGCGAAGCGGTCGATCAGGAAGCTGCCGTGCTCGATGTCAGGCGGGATGGCGCCCTTGGAGGTGTGCCAGAAGCCGATGCAGGCGGCAAAGGCCAAGAGCAGGGTTGCCAAAGCGACCCAACGGGTCAGCTGCGGTGCCCGACCCCGGCTGTCGAAGGAGCGCAGATCCAGCCCCGCGCAGAGCGCCGCCCCCAAGACGAGAATCCCGATTGGTCCGAAGTCCTGGAGGAAGGCGAGGTTCATCACTTGGCCTTGGTGTGGGTGGTGCTGGCGATGGCGGAGACCCGGGCCGAAACCAAGGAGGTGGCCTGGATGGTGTAGGGCACGAAGTAGCCGGCGAAGATGCCGAAAACAACCGCGGCGGCGGCCAGCGTCCAGGCGGAATAGAACTCCGAGCCGTGGCAGTCGGCCACCTCCACCACCTCGGCGTTGTCCGGATTCACCGTGAAGACGCGATGTCCCAGCCGCCACCAGGCGGCGGTCAGCAGGAGCAGCCCCAAGAGGGCGAGTACGGTGACGAAGCGATGCGCCGCCAGCCCGGAGACGACGATCTCGAAGATGGCCGGGAAACCGACCAGGACCGGGACCCCGGTGAGGCTGGCGGCGGCCACCATGAAGAAGAGGCGGAGCCGAGGAGCAGCCCCGGCCGCCCCCGCCAGAGGCTGGATCTTGGCCAAGAGAGAACGATCACATACGGCTCCCACCACCAGTAGCAAAAGGGGCGCCGCGAAGAGATAGGCGAAGCAGAGGTAGAGGGCGCCGCTGATCGAGGTCTCCGAGAAGATGGCCACCCCGACGATGGCCAGGCCCCCGACTGCGACCAGCGAGTTGGCGGCGATCCGGCGCAATTCCTGCGCTGACCGGGAGCCGAGTCCGCCCCAGAAGAGGGTGATCAGGCCCAGGGCCAGGAGCGGCCAGGTCAGCTGCAGGGTCCCGTTGGGCTCGATCGCGACCGCGATTCGCACCAGTCCGTAGACGCCGACTGGGACAGAACTCACCGCCAGGAGCATGCCCACCGGGGTGCTCGCGGACGCCACCCCATCGACCAGCCAGCGATTGAAGGGAAAGGCGCCCATGCGCAAGACGAAGGCGGCCACAAAGAGGGTGGCCACGATCAACCCCGGAGCACCCGCCGCCGACTTGACCGTGCTCAGCGTGACGAAGTTGAAGGTGGTGTTGCCTGTCTGCAGCAAAAAGAGCAGCGCCCCCGCCACCAGGGCCGCCGCCGAGAGCGATTGCGTCACCAGCAGCCGCCGGGCGGCGGAGCGCGAGCCACGGATGTCGCCGAGAGCCAGCAGCAGCGCCAGCGGAACCATCGGCAGGGAGAAGAAGACGATGAACATGCCCAGGTCCTGGGTGGCAAATGTCCCCGTCAGCCCGACCTCCGCGAAGAGGATGAGGGCGAAATAGGTGCGGTAGCGCTCGCGGTGGCGCCAGCTGGCCAGGACCAGCGCCGGGAAGACCACCGTGGTGGCGACCAGCAAGAGCATGTTCAGGCCATCGGTGCCCAGGTGGTAGTCGAGCTGGAAGAAGAATCCCCTCAGCCAGGGGGAGTCGATGCTGGGCTGGGCAATCGACCCCTGGGTGGCGTTGCCCACCTCGCCAGCGAGATCGAAGATCGCCAACAGGAGAGGGATGGCGGTTGCAAAGAGGGCAGTCGTCCGGATGCGGAATCGGTGCAGGTCGGTGCGGACCGGCATGGCCAGCACGATCGCCGCTCCCACCACCGGGGTGAAGACGATAACGCTGAGGCTGATATCAGAAGGCATCTAAGGCAGCCCGGCTCCGCTATGGCTTCCGGTGATCGCCCAGATGACCAGGCCGACCGTCAAGGCCACTGCCGCCACGGTGACCAGACTGCTGGCCAAACTCCAGCGCAGGTGGGCTCGGGGCGGCTCCAGGCGAGCCAGCTCGACCGCCTCGGAGCTGGCCCAGGCGCTGGCCGGAGCGAGAACCCTGGTCTGCGCCATCACCACCGCTCGCCCGGGGAACCCGAAGCTGAGGGAGTCGGCGGCTCTGATCAGCCGGGTCCCGTCCAGCCAGCCCAGCCAAGGCGGATCGTCCCCGGCNNAGGCCGGTCAGCACGACGATCGGGCCCAGGGGTCGGAGCCCGCGGCCCTGGGCCAATTGGCGCCGGACCAGACGGGCCTCGCGGGGGTCAGCAGACTCCTGGCCGCGGATGGCGATCAAGGCAACCCGCGCCACCGCTGCCGCCAGGATCACCATGGTCAGAATCTGACCGACCCCGGCCAGCACCCGGAAGATGACGGGCGGCATGGGCGCCGAGTGGCCAGCCGCGCCGAAGGCAGCCGCGAGGACCGCGGTATGGCCAAAGAAGGTCCCCAGGCCGACCACTCCGGTCACCGCGGCAAGTGCTGCCAGAAGGAGCACGACGGTGGGTCGGGCCAGCCGCCAGGCGGCGCCCAGCTGATCGATGGAGTCCACCCGCTGATCGCGCCCCAGTGCACTCACCACCCCGAGCAGGGCGGCGGTCGCCAAGGTTGATGAGACGAGTAGAGCCACTGCGGCCGCCGGAGACCCGAGCCCGATCCCAGCCACACACCAGGCTACCTGGCTGACCGCGAGCCAGCTCGCCAGACGCCGGAGTCGGTGCTCGCGCAAGGCCAGAACCGCTGCCGCCAAGCTGGTCAAGGTGGCCAGGGCCACCAGCGCGGGGAGGATCCCCGAGGCCCACCGCAGGAGGGTGAAGGTCTGCACCAGCAGGGTGACCCCGACCACCCCTCCCGCAAGGGCGAGAACCAACCCGGAGGCCGCCCCTGGGGCGGTTCCCAGGCTTCGTCCCAGACCGTGCGCCGGCAGCAGGGAGCAGGCGCAGGCGGCCGCCACCACGATGAGGACGGCGGCCAGGGTCAGCGAGCGCCCACCCGCGCCGTGCACCAACCCCTTGGTCGTCGCCACCCAGATCCGATCCAGGGCCACCAGGTTGAGGCCGTCCGGGCTGGGTAGGACCACCTTGTGCTTGGCTGCCGCCGCCGTCGCCGCCGCCGCCGCGCTGGCGATCGCCCCCGAGAACTTGAAGTAGAGGAAACCGACTCCCAGGAGCAGCGTGAGCGCGCCCGCCCGCCAGATCAGATAGCCCGTCCGGGCGAGGGCCCCGGCCTGCTGACTCAGGGCCGAGGCGACCAGCACAGCTGCCGCCAGGCCACAGATCTCGAAGCCCACCAGATCCTGAAAGAGCTCTGGAGCGAGCACGACCAGAAGGGCCCCGAAGGCGAGCAGGTTGGCGAGCCGGGCAACGCGGCCGAGACGCGGATCGCGGTGGAACTGGCCCATGATCTGGAGTTCGCAGAGGAGGGTGACCAGAGTCACCAGCACCGCCAGAGCCGCTGCCACCGGGGTGGCGGAGTACCCCAATCCGACCATGAAAGTCTGGGCCAGGAGCGTGCCGTGGGCAGCGTTGAAGGGGTTCTGGACCACCTGAAAGCTCCAGAAGGTGAGGGTGTCGGTATGCAGGACCCGGCCCCCGGCGACCACCGCGCCGAGCAAGACCACGGCCGCCCCCAGCGCCAGCCAGGAGGTGAAGACGACGGCGCTGGCGATGCCCCGGCGGGTCTCGGCGAGATAGCTCAGGCCAATACCTGCCAGAGGCAGGAGCAGCACCAGCCAGGCGACGGTGAACACGGTCAGCCCTCCTCGCCCTGGTCGCTCGCCGCGGCCGCGGCCGCGGCGTCGGGGCTGCTCTCGTCGGCGCCGGGTTCCTCGAGTACGGGCTCGGGTTGAGGCCCCTCCTCCAGCGCGGTGATAGAGGCGAGATGGCTACTCACCAGGGCCAGCTCGAGCAGGTCGTGGCCGCCGGTCCGGCGGCGGAGCAGGGCGGCCAGGGAGATCCCGGCGGCGGCGAAGAGGACGCCCAGAACCTCGACCAGGAGTGCGAACACCTGGAGCTGGGCCGCTTCGAAGCGAGTGCCAGCCAGTCCGGCGAAGCCCACCAGAGCGCAGGCGACAGCATCGAATCCGAGTACGGACGCGAGGGTCGCTCCCAAGGCGTCGCGGCGGTGGTTGAGAGCGAAGAGGGCGACCACGAAAAGGCACCCGGCAGCCACCAGCAGGGTCGCCGAGGTCTCGGTCACCCGCCGCTCCGGCGCCGGGCTGCACGGGCGGCTGCCCGCGCCTCCTCGCGCTGGACCTGGCGCCGTCGCTGTGCCTCGAGACGACGCCGGCGGGATTGCTGAAGCTGCTCCTCGGCGGCCTCGCGAGGATCTCGCTGGATCAGGGCGGCTCCGCCCACCACCGTGGCGGCGGCCAGCAGAGCGACGGCCAGGACGGCAACACCGCTGCCCATCACCAACTGGTGTCCGACCTGAGCCAAGCTGGGCCTGGGCGTCAGCCCCGAGATCAGGTCGTCTCGGCTAGCGAAACCCGCCCCGAGCAATACCCCGAGACTGGCAAGGCAGGTCCCGGCGGCGACTCCGATGATGGTCCAATGCCGTGATCGGGGCTGGCTGTCGTCTTCCTCGGCGGGCGCCTGCGCCCGAGCCGATGGTGCCAGCAGAACAACCTCGGCCAGGGCCCCCAATAGGAGAGCTCCCAGGGCGGGCAGGGGCGCGGAAGCCAACACAAAGGCGGCGGCCAGCGCCAGCGACAGCAAGCCTAGCGCGAGCAATTGCCAGGAGCGCTCCCGACCGATGAGCAGGCCCAGGGCCGAGCCCACGGCCACTCCCAAACAGGCGGCTACCCCGATCATGCCTCCTCGCTCGATCTGGATTCATGCACGGCGATCGCCTGGACCTGCCGAGACGCGAGCCGGGACGGTGCAGCCACGGCCGGTCATTTTATGGGAGCGCGATCATGCTCCCCCGGTTGGACCGAATTCAGCTGTCGCGCAGCGTCAGCCGATCGGCGAAGCGCTCCAACCTGGCTCGGGGCTGGGCTCCCAGGGGAGCCAGGCAGGCCACTGCCTCCATGCTCCAGCGATCAGCCAGGCTGCGGGCCGTCGCCAGAGCCCCGCTCTGCCTGACCAGGGTCACCACCTGATCACGGAGGACCAGGGTCTCCTCGAGGTCGGCGGAGGTCATCGCGTCGAGGCGCTGGCGAACTGCCTTGCGCTGGGGACCGCGGAGGGCGCAGAGGACAGGGAGGCCACAAATTCCCTGAAGCAGGTCTGTGCCTCGGGGCTTGCCCGTCCGGGCCGGGTCACTGAAGTCGAGGCAGTCGTCGATTCCCTGGAAGGCCAGGCCCAGCTTGCGAGCGAAGCGGGTGACGGCATCCCGCTGCTCCCGCGGGGCGGCGCTGATCCGGGCGCCGGCGCCAGCGCAGGCTGCCAGGAGGGCACCGGTCTTGCCCTGAGCCACCCGGACGTAGGGGGCCAGCTCCCCCGACCAGACCGAGCGCCGGTCAAGCTCGCGCAGCTGCCCGTCGGCGATCTCGACCAGGGCATCCGACACGCTTCTGGAGATCCGCGGATCGCCGAGCCGGGCGACCAGCGCCGCCGATCGGCCCAGATAGTGGTCTCCGACGCCCAGGGCCACCAAGGGGCCGGCCAGCGCGGCAACCGTCGGAGCCCCCCGGCGAGACGCCGCCCCGTCGACCACGTCGTCATGGCACAAGGTGGCGGCGTGGAGGAGTTCCAGGGCCGCCGCCAGGCGCATGGCAGCATGTGGTTGGTAACTGGGGCCGAGCTCGCACGCCAGAAGTACCAGCCGGGCCCGAATCCGCTTGCCGCCGGCGCTCTGCATGCTGGCCATGGGGACCGCCACCAGCGCCGGGTCGGCCGCGAGAACCTCCCCCAGGACGCGTTCGATCGGGTCCCGGGCGCGGAGCAACTGGGCGAGGTCTCGCTGGTCGGATAGGGCCGCCCCGGAGTAGGCGCCCCCAGCCAGGCGCCGACCCATTCGCCACCAGGTGGCCTGCCGTGCAGCGGGCGTGCGGGCCGCACTGGCCCCGGCGAGGCCGCAGGCGGGGAGGATCTGCCGGGCCGACCAGTCGGCGTTGCCTGATCGGGCCAGTTCAAAGCCCGCCGCGGCCAGGCCGTCGGCGAAGGCTGCCTCCACTTCCAGGTTGGCGTAGCGCGAGAGAGCCTGCGCGGCCTGGGCCAGACAGTAGTCGCCGGCCAGGACCGCGAGTCCCAGCGGCTCCTCTCCAAAGGCGGCCGAGCGGTGCCACTGCAGGGCCCGCTCGGTCAGCTCGGCGGCGGCCGCCACATGCACCGCGCGTGCGCCCTCGTGTCCGGCCGGGCCGGCGGCGCGCAGGGTGAAGCGGGCGGGCAGGCCGAGGTGCGATTGCGAACCCG
>PLDE01000169.1 GCA_003135035.1 Candidatus Dormiibacterota bacterium
TTGCGCGCCGCTGTCCCGCCCCGGGTCCGAGTGTGGCGTCGCTCTCTAACCCGAACGCGCCCATCGCACGTCGTAGATCGGAAACCGAGGTGGCGGCGGCGGAGATGGCCCTCATCCGCTCGTACACCGTGGCCATCGGCAGGGACGGCGGCCGTCCTCGGTTCTGTCCAAGCGGTTGAACCGGCGGGGACAGCACCGAGGCCAACAGTTCGGCCGGCGGGATACCGCTGCGCACCTGCGCTGCCGCGGTGGCACCGGCCGAGGTGCCGATCACCAAATCGGCGATCTCTGTCATATCGAGACCAGCTTCGGCCAAGCCTGCGATGATACCGATCTCCCACGCATTTCCGGCAGCCCCACCACCACCGAGAACCAGAGCAACGTTGTGAACCATCTGCCCACTATTTCAGCCCGTGGACCCTCCTGTCCATCGAAATACCAAGACCGTGCCTTACGGCCGGTTTCCGTTTATAGGGATGCCCCGTCAGGCAGTGTCAGCCACGCCTACCTCGATAGTTTCAGGCAGCCCGTCCAGGGTTGCCTCTCAGCGACCCAGGCCGCGGGCGATGAACGCTGAGATGAGCTTCGCCAAAACTACGGATTTCCCGTCCCGGGCGGCGCCAGTCTCCCCCGCCCTACATCCAGACGCGCCGAACCCGGGAAGACTGCCTACGTTGTCTACCCCCCTCGGCACCGGGGCGGGATCTTACTCCGAGGCTCCAAAGCCATTAGGCGCCCGGCGACGCCTCCTCACGGCGATGCTCCCGGCTGAGTTCTAGCCGGTCGGCCTCCGCCAGACGATCAGCATCTGCAATCGCGACCCGGCATGGCGTAATCGCCCGAAGCGTGGCAGTCCGCCGACCTGCCTCGAAGGCGGCACGCTCGCCCAGGATGGCGCCGGGACCGATCTCCGCGACTACCTTGCCATCCACCTCAGCGGCCAATGTCCCATCGAGAAGGAGGAAAACCTGGTCGCCGAGGTCTCCCTGCTCCACCAGGGTCGCGCCCTTGGCGACCGACCGAATCGACCGGTCACTCTTCATGATGAGCGGTGAGAGTTCGCGCTCCAGGGCCGTCTCCACCTCAGTCATCAGCGCCGGGGAGTCTTGGTCACCCCACGGGGTGCGCTCTCCGAAGGCTTGGTTCCACCAGGTCCGGAAGTCCATCAGGCCCGACTTCTGGACCAGCTTTCCGTCTCGGTCGTAGACCCAGTGTCGGGGGAAGGTGCTGGCACCGAGGACCGCACCGGTGCTGCTCCCATCGACGTTGATCGTGAGTCGAAGGGTGGTCCACACGATCGGGGAGGCGATCTGGAAGAAGGGACGCCGCGGCACCGGACGCGGCGCCGGGAGCCCGGTGCGGCCCCCGGAAGTCTGGACGAACTGGACTGCACCCTCGCTGATCGCCGGGGAGCTTTGGCGGTCGGGAAGCATCACCCCAGGCAGGGTGATCGACTTGACCAGGCGGACCGTAGTCGAGCCCATGTAGCCGCTTCCGGAATAGCCGCATTCGACGATCTCGCCGCCTTCAACCTCGATCCAGGCTCGAAGCTCATTGGCGAAGCGGAAGCGATCCGCCTGGCGGAGCGCTTGGAGGTCTTCAATGACGTCGGGAGGAGCCTGGTCGTAGTGGGTGATGCCAGTGTCGAAGGGCATCCTGACCAGAGCGCCAATCGCCTCCGACGGGATCCATGACAGGGAAGTGACCGACGACTCAATCCTCATGGTGACCTCAGGTGCTGAATGGTCCAGCTCAGGCGGGGTTCATTCATCCCCTTGGCGAAGGATATGGCTAACCCAGCCGCCTATACACGATTTTGGGCAACGTCTGCCCAGTGAGCCTCGATTGCAACTCAGCAGCCTCGCACCGGACCCTGTGATGGATCGACTCTCGGCCCGCAGCACCGGCGAATCCCTATCACAGTCGCGAAATCACTCAGGATGAAGGTTGGGCATGACCGCGAGCGATGGCCGATCATCTGCTGCCGCTCCCCGTCGGGGGCAACTGGCTGGGCCTAGCAGGGCGAGGTCAGGCAGCTCACTCAGGGGCGCCTGTCCGCGACCCGAGCCGTGGGACAAATGCCGAAATGAGATTCGCTAAAACTACTAATTTGTCGTCCTGGCCGCCTGAGCGGCTCCAAACGCCATTTCGACCCCTCGAGAGGGCGGCCGTCAGCTGGAAGCACGTCTAGCAGCCTGGATCAGTGGGTCAAGCTAGGCCGCTCTGGCTCCTCCACCCTCCCCCTAGGCGCGCTGAAGCGGGCTGGGAGGTTCAGCCAGATCTGAGAAGTTAGGGAGACCAGGACGCGTTCCGTCCCCTTCCGATGCGATGAGACCTGCCAGCAACGCTCGCCTAGACTTCCGGCGTGCTGAGTCCCTTGGCGGAAGCGCTGGCCAGCCTGCTGCTTCTCGCGACCTTGGTCTGCGCGGTACTCCGACCCCGGGGCTTCTCGGAGGCCCTTGTGGCTCTGCCGGCCGCCGGCTTGCTCTTGTTGCTCGGAGTCCTGCCCCTCAAGCCGGCCGGCCTCGAGGTCAGGAGCCTGGCGCCGACTCTGGGCTTCCTGGCCGCCGTCTTCCTGCTCGCCAAAATGTGCGATCGCTACGGCCTCTTCGAGGCGGCGGGGGCATGGATGGCCCGAGGCTCGCGGGGCAGGCCGATCGCCCTCCTGGCTCTGGTCTTTGCCGTCGCCAGCACGGTGACGGCGGCGCTCAGCCTCGACGCCACGGTGGTGCTCTTGACACCAGTCGTCTTTGCGACCGTGGCCCAGGTTCGAGTACGCCCCCGGCCCCACATCTACGCTTGCGGTCATCTGGCAAACTCGGCCTCCCTGCTCCTGCCCGTCTCCAACCTCACTAATCTCCTAGCGTTCAGTGCCAGCGGGCTCTCCTTCATCCGCTTCGGGGCGACCATGGCGCTGCCCTGGCTGGCGGCGATCGCGGTGGAGTGGTTGGTGCTGCGGCGCTTCTTCGCCAGCGACCTGGTAGAAGACGGCCAGCCGGTCGCCCGCACAGCCCGCCCACTTCCCGTCTTCGCCTGCGTAGTTGTGGCGCTCACGCTGATCGGATTTGTCGTCACATCCCTGGTCCATGTCGCGCCCGCTTTCGCAGCCCTAGGTGGTGCCCTCCTACTTGCCCTGCCCGCCTTGTTCAAGCGCCAGATCGCGGCCCGCGATGTCGGCCGCGCCCTCGAGATTCCCTTCCTGGCTTTCGTACTGGCGCTCGGACTCATCGTCAAAGCCCTCTCGCTGCACGGGCTCGGCTCGCTCGTCGCCCACCTCATGCCGGGCGGGGCCTCGCTCGGCGCTCTGCTCCTGATCGCGGTGATCGCGGCTGTGCTTGCCAACCTCATCAACAACATCGCGGCTGTACTTCTCCTTCTCCCGGCGGCGGCGGCCGTCGGTGTCGGGCCCGTGCTCGCGGTCCTGATCGGAGTCAACACCGGGCCCAACCTGACCTACGTCGGCTCCCTGGCAACCCTGCTTTGGCGCCGCGTCGTCCGCGAGCAGGGAGAGGACCTTCCGCTGTGGGAGTTCATGCGCTTGGGCGCCATCACCGTTCCCCTGGTGCTGGTCGCCGCTACGGTTGCCCTCTGGATCTCGCTACGGCTGGTGGGATGAGCCCCGCGAAGACCCCCAATTCCGCGGTTTCGCTCTGCCGGGCAACAGGGACTACCAGCCGCCGTGGTCGGCGCTAATTCGGGCGGGTTCTCCCCGGTGTCACGGAATTGATGCATAGAGTGAAGGTTTGCACACCGTGCAATTAGCCTGATAGGATTCACCCCGTGGAACACAACCTGGGGCGCCGGGACCGGAAGAAAATCGCCTCGAGACGGTCGCTACAGGCAGCCGCCGTCCGGCTGGTGGCCGACCGGGGCCTCAAGCACGTCACGGTGGAGGACATCGCCGAGGCGGCGGACGTCTCGGTGCGCACGTTCTTCAACTACTTCTCCTCCAAGGAAGAGGCCATAGTCGGTCTCGATCCTGAGCAAGCAGCTGAACTGCGTCAGTCCCTACTCGCTCGCCCGGCGGATGAGCCCCCTCTCGTCGCGGTGCGGAACGTCTTGGTTGCCCTAGCTGCCCCCTTGGCGGAGCGTCAGGAAGATTGGCTGCTGCACATGCAAGTTGTCAGGCAGGAGCCGAGTCTCCTCCCCAGCCTGCTGGCATCTTTCGCGGCGCATGAGCGCAACCTGATCGAGGCGCTTGCGGAGAGGACCAAGACTGACCCGGACCGCGACCTCTACCCAGCGCTGGTGGCCGCCGCCTCGATGGCTGCGTTTCGGGTGGCGATGACCCACTGGCGAAACTGGGAAGGGAAGCGGTCCCTGGCACATCTGGTTGAATCGGCCTTCGCGCAGTGCGCTGCCGGACTTCCGGCGCCGTTATCCGCCAAGCCCTCCAGCGGGCGCGCCCCGGCGTTCCCTGCTAGGGGTGGAATCAGGCCGGGCGTGGCAGCTGCGCCCGGCTCCGGGTCCCACATCGGAGTGGGCAGGTGAACGACCAGGCTGATCCCGGAGTTGCCGCTGTCCTGAGCCACCGGCGCGTGCTGCTGGTCATCGGCGCTCTGATGTTGGGCATGCTCCTCGCCGCCCTGGATCAGACCATCGTGGCCACGGCACTGCCCACCATCGCCGGCGATCTCCACGGGCTTTCCCACCTCTCCTGGGTGGTGACCGGCTACCTGCTGGCGGCCACGGTGTCGACCCCGCTGTGGGGAAAGCTGGGCGACATGTACGGCCGGAAGATCTTCTTCCAGGCGGCCATCGTCATCTTTTTGATCGGCTCGGCGCTGTCCGGATTGAGCTCCTCGATGATCGAGCTGATCGGCTTCCGAGCTCTCCAGGGACTGGGCGCGGGCGGGTTGATGGTGGGGGCGCAAGCCATCATCGGCGATGTCGTGCCGCCTCGCGACCGAGGCAAGTATCAGGGGATCTTCGGCGCCGTTTTCGGTCTCTCCAGCGTCGCCGGCCCGCTGCTCGGTGGCTTCTTTGTCCAGAACCTCTCCTGGCATTGGATCTTCTACATCAACCTGCCCATTGGGGCCATCGCCCTGGTGGTCACCACCGGTGCTTTGCCTAGCGCCTTGAGGCGGGTCCAGCACGTCATCGACTACATCGGTGCGCTCCTGCTGGCCGGAGGCGTCACCTGTCTGGTGCTCCTGACCACGCTGGGCGGCACGACCTTCCCCTGGGGTTCCGCGCCGATCGCGATCCTGGCCGTGCTCGGTGTCGTCCTGCTGGGCATCTTCGTCCTGGTGGAACGGCGGGCAGCGGAGCCCATCTTGCCTTTGCACCTGTTCCGCAACCGGGTCTTCTCCGCCTCCAGCTTGGTTGGCTTCATCGTCGGTTTCTCGATGTTTGGTGCCATCACCTATCTGCCCACCTACCTGCAGGTGGTTCGTGGTGCCAGCCCCACGAGATCGGGACTTGACCTCCTGCCCCTGATGGCCGGCCTCTTGGTGACCTCGATCGGGTCTGGGCTGCTGATCAGCAAGTGGGGGCGCTACAAGATCTTTCCCATCATGGGCACGGCGGTGATGGCTGTCGGCCTCTACCTGTTCTCCCTGCTCGGTCTGACCACCAGCATGTTGACCATCTCGCTGTTCTTGGTGGTACTCGGCTTGGGCTTGGGCAGTGTGATGCAGGTTCTGGTGATCGCGGTTCAGAACGCGGTACCGCACAGCGAACTCGGGGTGGCCACCTCGGGAGCAACCTTCTTCCGTTCCATCGGAGGGTCGTTCGGAACCGCGATCTTCGGCGCAATCTTCGCCAACGTGCTCACCGGCAACCTGGTCCACTACCTGGCCGGGACGCGCTTGCCAGCCGGCTTCAATGGCGCGGCGGGAGCCAGTCCGGCCGCCTTGGCCAAGCTACCTCCGGCGGTCCATGCGGGCTACATCCAAGCCGTCAACGCCTCACTGCATCCGGTGTTTCTCTGGGCGGTTCCGTTTGCCATCCTCGCCTTCGCCGTCACCTGGTTGCTCAAGGAAGTTCCCCTGCGCAAGACGGTGCACGCGCCCCAGCTGGTAACCACTCAACCCGCCGAGCTTGACGCTTGAGCGGGTTTGCTGAGGCTGATGGTCAGATAGCCCAGGGTGGGTGGCGACAAGAGTCGCAGCGCCGCGTTACCAGCCGCTCATGAATCGCCTGTTCGCCGGTCTTGGCCGCTTTGTGGTGCGCTTCCGATTTCCCGTCGTCATCGGCTGGATCGTGGTCGTGGTCATCTGCGTCCATCTCCTGCCCACCCTCGCCTCGGTCAGCAAGGACACCAACTCTGCCTTCCTACCTGCGAGTGCTCCCAGCTCCAAGGCGGAGGCACTTGCCGAACCCTTCCAGAACTCCAAGCTCGCCGCTGCTACCCTGGTCGCTGCCAGCGCCAAGCCGCTGACCGAAGCCGACAACCAGTCCATCACGGCCTTCGAGACGAAGCTGCGCACCTTGCCCAAAGTCCGCCTCGTGCGCGATCTGGGAACCTCACCAAACGGGGAATCCCGTCAGGCACTAATCGAACTAGCAGTGCCGGCTTTTGGCGGCGGCGATGGCGCCCAGGTGGTGCAGACGATCCGGGCAGGATTCAAGGATGCGAGCCAGCCCGGGCTGGGTTTCTACCTGACCGGTGACCTGCCCTCCATCATCGACAGCCAGCAGTCCTCGAAGCACTCGCAGAATCTGACCCAACTGTTCTCGTTGGTCTTCATCATTGCCCTGCTGCTGGTTGCCTTCCGGGCTCTGCTGGCTCCGTTGATCACGCTCCTGCCGGCGGCATTGGTGCTCACACTCGCCGGTCCTGTCGTCGCCGAAGCGACCCACATCGGTGTGCAGGTATCGGTGATAACGCAGGTTCTCCTGATCGTGTTGCTCTTGGGGGCCGGCACCGACTATGGCCTCTTCTTGGTCTTTCGCGTTCGCGAAGAACTTCGTCGCGGTCTCGAACCTCACGCGGCGGTGGTCAAGGCCGTCACCTCGGTGGGCGAGTCGATCAGCTTCTCGGCGATGACCGTGATCGTGGCTCTGCTCAGCCTGGTACTGGCTCAGTTCGGTCTCTACCAGAGTCTGGGGCCCGCCTTAGCCATCGGGATCGGTCTCATGCTCCTCGCCGGCCTCACCTTGCTACCGGCCTTGCTCGCCATTTTCGGCCGAGCTGTTTTTTGGCCCACCAGGACCCGATTGGAGGAGCGCCAGCGGAGTGGTATCTACTCCTGGTTGGCGGAGCGAGTCGTAGCCCGTCCCCTGATGATCCTGGTGGCCGGGGTGGTTGTCTTCGGCGGGATGGCAACCGCCGCTCTGACCAGCACCACGGCGGGGTTTGGTAACACAGCGGCGCCGAGCGGAACCAACTCCGCCGCCGGAGCGGCAGTTCTGGCGCGCGACTTCCCCGCCTCCAACGTGCAAGCCTCGGCGGTGCTCTTCCATCTGCCCGACTCGGTCTGGGGCAACCCCGCCGTTCTCGGTGCGGCGCAGTCCGACCTGGTGGCGACCCAGCAGTTCCGCAAGGTCGTCGGCGCGCTGAAGACATCTGGTCTGACGCCGGCTCAGATAACCAGCCTGCACGCCCAGCTGGGCGCGCCCAGTCTCCTGTCCCCCACCGAGCCGGCAGGCGTGACCGCATCGCCGACTCTCTACAACGCCTACCGAGAACTGGCGCAGTTCATCAGTCCCGACGGCCACACGATCCAGTACTCGACCCTGCTCCTGGACAACAACGACAACTCTTCCCGAGCGTTAGCGGCGGTACCGACCGCTCGGGCGGCGGTGGCGCAGGTGGGGGCTAGGATCGGGGCTCGGGAGAGTGGAATCCTCGGGGTGCTGGCCTTCGCCTACGACGTGCAGAACTACTCCAGCAGCGACTTGGTACACATCATCCCCGTGGTCACCATCCTGATCGCCTTGCTGCTGGCCTTGGTGCTCCGCAGTCTGGTGGCGCCCGTCTACCTGGTGGTCAGTGTGGTCCTCTCCTACTTGGCGGCGCTGGGACTGGTTTCTTTGATATTCGTGCACATCCTCGGCCAGGACGGTGTCAACTTCCTATTGCCGTTTCTCATGTTCGTCTTTCTCATGGCTCTCGGCTCCGACTACAACATCCTGATGATGACCCGCATCCGCGAGGAGGTGCAGTTGATGCCGCTGCATCAAGCGATCCGGCGCGCTGTGGGCATGACCGGGGCGACCATCAGCACGGCCGGGCTCGTCTTGGGTGGCACCTTCGCCGTCCTCGGACTGGCTGGTGGGGGATCGTCCGGTGGCTCGGAGATCCAGCAGATCGGATTCGGAGTAGCGGCGGGCGTATTCATGGATACCTTCATCATTCGCACCTTGCTCGTCCCCTCGGCGGCGGTGTTGCTGGGACGATGGAACTGGTGGCCGTCGCGGCTCTCCCAGCGTCCCAGCGCGGCTCCGTAGGGCTGCCAACCGCCAGCTGACCGGGGTGGCAGCGAGGGCGGACGACCCGGGTCTGCAGCGGCCCCCTCCAACTCACCCCCGAGAGCGTCCCGGGCCGGTGTCAATTGGGCCGCTCGTCGGTCCTCAGATGCTGCTCGAAGAAGGCGAGAATCCGTCGCCAGGCGTCCTCGGCGGAGCCTGGGTCATAACGAAGTCCGAGGACCCCGAGCACGGACCCCAAGGCTCCGCTGTGCTGGTTCATGAATCCATGACCAACTGCTGGGTACTCCTTGACGTCGTGCTCGACGCCGAGGCGCTTCAGGGAGCCTTCCAGACGCTCAGCCTGTCCTTTGAGGGTCCGGTCCCGGCGACCGTAGCTGGCCACGACGGGGCAGCTGTTCTGCAGGACGATATCCGCGTCCTTGGGCACCTGGCCGTAGTTGACACTGGACACTGAAAAGCCGAACTGAGCCCCGGCCAGAAGGGCGAAGCCGCCACCCATGCAGAAGCCGATGACGCCAACCTTCTCAGTGCAGTCGGGTCGTTCTGCTAGCCAGTTGCGCGCGGCATCGATGTCCTGGAAGGCCCTGCCACTGCCACGGCGGAGGGCCGAAAACGTGGCCCGGATGCAAGTGATCTTGGACCCCCAGGAGTACAGATCAGGTGCCAGAGCCAGGTAACCACGACTTGCCAGTCGATCACACTGCTGGCGCAAATCACGGGACAAGCCGAAGGCGTCCATGATCACGATCACCCCGGGCCAGGGACCCTCGCCCAGTGGCACCGAAAGATGACCTCGCACTGGTCCGGCCGGGGAAGGGTAGCTGATGTCGGTCATAGTGAGGACTCCGGGAAAGGGCGAGTTGAACGGTCTTCTCGCACGGTATTCGCCTGAATCTCCGTCGTCAACGGTGGTGCTCTCATTCTCCGGCGCCAACTCTCAGGCTGCGCCCTCGGGTCCGGGGGGGTGAGGGAGCCAGTTGCCCCGGCGTCCGGGGCCCTCCGCAGCACCTCCCCACGGCTTCCCCGCGACGGCGACCGCAGCCGCGACTCACGGCGGTGTGACGGACTGTCAATTGCCAGCCGAATCTATTTGCGATCGGAGTGCAACTGTGCTACGGTGGCGCCGTTGCGAGGTGGGGCCCCTGGCAGCGAAGGAGAGGAGCATGGCTACCGTCGGGCTGACCGGACCGGTCGGGCGCTGGGGACGCTTTCGGCAGGCACTAACCCCTGCCGAGTGGCGGCGTGCCCAATTCATGTTCGGCACGATCATCCTGCTCCACGTCGTGGGGTTCGGGGTCTTCCTCTTCTTCGTGGTCCCGTACCACTACAAGGGTCTGGGCATCGGCGTCAGCGTGCTCGCCTACACCTTGGGACTGCGCCACGCCTTCGACGCCGACCACATCTCGGCAATTGACAACACCACTCGCAAGCTCATGAGCGAAGGCCAGCGCCCTCTCAGCGTTGGGTACTTCTTCTCCCTGGGACATTCCACCATCGTCGTCGCCATCGGTGCGGGAATCGTGATCGCCGAGAAATCCGTATATTCCGCCATCTCGCATCAACATTCAGGACTGGAGCAGTTCGGCGGCGTCTTCGGGACGGCGATCTCGGCCTGCTTCCTCTACCTGATCGCCGCCCTGAACATTGTCATTCTGGCTGGCATCGTCGCGGTTTTCCGCAAGATGCGGCAAGGCCACTACGACGAAGCGGAGCTAGAGACGCAACTCAACAACCGCGGTTTGATGTTCCGCTTCTTTGGTCGCTGGATGAGGGCCATCACCAAGCCCTGGCAGATGTACCCGGTGGGCGTGGTCTTCGGTCTCGGCTTCGACACCGCCACCGAGGTTTTGCTGCTGGCCACCACCGCCGTGCTGGCATCGGAAGCGCTGCCCTGGTACGCGATCATGTGCCTGCCCATCCTGTTCATGGCCGGGATGGCTCTCATGGACACTTTCGACGGTTGCTTCATGAATGTCGCCTACGGCTGGGCGTTCTTCAATCCGATCCGTAAGGTCTATTACAACCTCGCCATCACCGGGCTCTCAGTCGCGATCTGCTTTCTGATTGGCACCATCGAGTTGCTCGGACTGTTACCCCAGGAACTGCACCTCAAAGGTCCGGTCTGGCGCTTCATGGCTCAGTTTAACATCAATGCCGCGGGGTTCGTGATCGTTGGTCTCTTCGTGGTGACCTGGGGCGGCGCTCTCCTGATCTGGCGTTTTGGCCATGTCGAAGAGAAGTGGGCGGCCGGTCTCAAGGGTCACGGCGACATCGCCAAGGCCTGAGCACCCAGCTCACCACGGCCCCAACTCCACGCCGGTCTCCAGCACCGTCTTCAGACCACTGAGCACCCAGTTCCACCCGCCACCAGCTCCCTGATCCTCAAAGCCGCCCGAGAGAAGCTCAAAGAGTTGGGGCGCGCCGGCCAGCTCGTGGGTGACCGTGAGCCGACTCACTCCACCCTTGCCTTCATCAATCTCGTAGGTGAGCTGGGTGAATCCCTGTGCCTTCATCGCCTCGTCCATGAGCATGCGCCAGGTCTGCACCAGCTTTCGGGGTGGATCCACCTCGATCACCTCGCCGTCTACGGCGACTTCGGGTGCGCCCGATTCCCGCATGCCCTCGCTGCTCCGACCGAGGTATGCCCCGCCCGGACGGAGGTCATACTCGGCCCGTCCCCCGTAGCCGAATCTGTCGGTCCATTCCGGCTTGGTGATGGCGTCCCAAATCGCCTGAGACGTGGCCTTGATGTACACGCGATACACCTGAGTCGTGGCTTCGGCTGTCATGCGGTGTCCTCCAGTTGCTTNNGCTCGGTGTACTCGTCGATCCAGCGGTCAGGGATGAGCCGGATGGGCGTCCGGTTCAGGTGATGCAATTTCTGTCTCCTGCAACGTAGTGCGCCGAGGACGCTGATGCCACGGACTAACCTTGGAGGGGCAGGCCAGCCGAGTCAACTAGGCCCAAGACCCAGAAGATTCCCAGGGGGCCGAGATCCCCATCGCGGTCCGAAAGGACGTCTTCCCGGCGCTCGAGGACCAGGCCGCGGGGACCGATCCCTTGAAGGGGAGAGCCAAATTACTAATTTAGTAGCAAGTGGTAATTAGCTAGTAGTTGGGCTCTAGCTGCCTTGACGGGTCCCTTATCGACCCCGCAGACCGACTTTGGGCCGGCAGCTATATTTAGGAGACACCGCGCTCAGCGGGCGCAGTCCCAGACGCCGCTCGGGATACGCCCTCGGCGGGCACGGCAGGTGCAGTCGCCACGGCCATTCGGTAGCTCGGCCTCCGCTTGGGCGAGCCCGGCTATGAGCGTGGCATGGGAGGTGATGGATTGAGCGGTCCAGGCGCTCGCGGCGGGAGGTGGCAGTCGGCGCGTCACCAGAGTCTCGTCAAAGCACCGCCTGGCAAGGGTTACAAGTGGGTGGCACTTTCCAACACCACCCTCGGGGTGATGGTGGTGACCATCGATGCCACCATCATGATCATTGCGATGCCCGACATCTTTCGAGGCATCCACCTCAACCCGTTGCTGCCCAGCAACAGCTTCTACCTGCTCTGGATGATCCTCTCCTACCTCATCGTCTCCAGCGTTCTGGTGGTGAGCTTCGGGCGCCTCGGCGACATCTTCGGACGGGTGCGGATCTACAACCTCGGCTTTATCATCTACACCGTCGGTTCCATCCTGCTGTCGATCACCTGGATGACCGGTCAGTCGGGTGCACTCTGGCTGGTGCTGATGCGCGTCGTTCAGGGTGTGGGTGGGGCATTCTTGATCGCCAACTCGGCGGCGATTCTGACTGATGCCTTTCCGGAGCACCAGCGCGGCTTGGCTCTGGGGATCAACAACGTGGCGGGCATCAGCGGTTCCTTCATCGGGCTTGTCCTGGGCGGCATCCTCGGGGCCATCGACTGGCGTCTCGTCTTTCTCGTCTCGGTCCCGGTCGGTATCGCCGGCACCATCTGGTCCTACCTCAAGCTTCGCGACCTAGGCATCCGCAAGCGGACGCAGATCGACTGGTGGGGCAACCTCACCTTCGCCGCCGGGCTGATCCTGGTCATGATCGGGGTCACCTACGGGATCGAGCCCTACCAGCACCAATCAATGGGCTGGACCAGCCCACCCGTGCTGGCGGCGTTGATCGTGGGGACGGTGCTGCTGACCGTCTTCTGCCTGATCGAGATGAAAGCACCAGCACCCATGTTCCGACTCGCCCTCTTCCGCATTCGCGCCTATGTTTTCGGCACTCTTTCCAGCTTTCTTGCCGCCCTGGGACGGGGCGGCCTGATGTTCATGATGGTCATCTGGCTGCAGGGGATCTGGCTGCCGCTGCACGGATACAGCTTTGCCACCACCCCACTCTGGGCGGGTGTGTACATGATGCCGCTCACCGCCGGCTTCCTCCTCGCCGGTCCCGTCTCCGGTGCCCTTTCAGACCATTTCGGAGCCCGCCCCTTCGCCACCGGAGGGATGCTCGCCGCCTCCTCCAGCTTCTTCTTGCTGGAGTTGCTTCCGATCAGTTTTTCCTATGCCCTCTTCGCACCGCTCTTGCTACTCAACGGGCTTGGCATGGGCGCCTTTGCGTCGCCCAACCGGGCGGCCGTCATGAACAGCCTGCCGCCCGAGCATCGCGGCGCCGGTGGCGGCATGAATGCCACCTTTCAGAGTTCCGCTCAGGTGCTCTCAATTGGCATCTTCTTCACCCTGGTGATCGTGGGGCTCTCCGGTACCCTCTCGAGCAGCCTCGAGCAGGGGCTGATCGTCCATGGAGTGCCCCGAGCGCTGGCCGCTCACGCCGCTTCTCTGCCACCGGTGTCGACTCTCTTCGCCGCCTTTCTGGGCTACAACCCGATGGTGCATCTACTGGGAGCCCAGACGCTGGCCCATCTGCCCCACCACACGGTGACCCTGCTGACCGGCCGGAGTTTCTTCCCGCGCCTTATCTCCGCTCCTTTCGCGGCTGGACTCCACGCCGCCTTCGACTTCTCGATCGGCTGCTGCCTGATCGCGGCGGCCGCGTCCTGGTCGCGGGGCAAACGCTACGTCTACCGGGTCAAGGCGGTGCCGGCCGGCGGCGGCGGCGAGACGCTGCCCGTCCAGGACAGCCGCTAGCCGGATCCATCCGGTGGGGTCCCCAGCCGGCCCGTCCCGGGGTCGCTCAGCGACGCCCCCCGGCGACTATCCGCGGCAGCGCCTGCTTGCCGCTCTCCGGTGGCGCTAAGGCGTCGAGGAGGCGTGAGGCGCGGAGCGCCAACTCCAACCGCAGGCGGTCTTCCGCGTCGTTCCAGTTGCCGACCAAGTCCTCGATCCGCTCCATCCGGTAGAGGAGGGTGTGGCGGTGGACCCCAAGCGACCGCGCCGCCGCACTCAGACCGTCATTGCTCAGCACCGCCTCCAGGGTCTGCCGGAGCGGCAGACTGCGCGTGCGCTCCCGTTCCAAGAGGGGCCCCAGTGAACCTTCGACGAACTCCCGGAGACCGTCCAGATCGTGGACCCAGGCCAGGTAGGGATGCAGCTTGCCGGTGTCGTAGACGCGCTGCTCGGGCATCAGGATCTGGCCCACCGTCAGGGCGTCCCGGGCCGCCCGGACGGCAGCCGGCACCTCGCCTAGAGTCGCCACCAGGGGCCCGACAGCCATCTGCCAGGGGGCGAGATCCGACCCCACCGCCACCTGAAGCAGGCGCTGCAGGGTACCGATCCGCGCCGGGCCCGGGACCAGGGCCACCACGCTCGACTGGTACAGGGCCACGTGGGCGCCCACGACCATCCAGGCGGTGGCGATAGTCGCCTCCGCGGAGGCGTCATCAGCCGCCACCACAACCAGCCGATAGGGAAACTCCAGCACGGTCCCGCCCTCGGCGGCCTTGGTGACCATCTCCAGGTCGGCGGTGCCGCCTAGGACATCGCTGAAAAACTGGTCGTACTGGCGGTCCTGCTCCCGACGGAGTCGCTCTCTGGTCTCCAGGTAACTGGTGCTGACGGCGACGCTGATGGCGTCCAAGTAGTCGAACAGCGGACCCACGGCGGTGAGGACCGATTGGGCCTCGATCTCAGGGTGGATGCGGACGGCATCGATCACGTGCTGCCAGATGACCAAGGCCGCCACCCGGTAGGCGCGCAGGATGGCGTCGAGAGGAACTCCGGTGCTGGCCAGGCGCCCCCCCATCCGGGACAGTTGCTGGAGCTCGGCGTGCGATGGCGGCCGCGACTCTGCCCAGAGGGAGAGCATGGTGCCCACTCCCTCGCGGCAGGCCGCCAACACCTCGCTGCCGAAGGCGGAGCCTTCCCGCACCCCCTCGGCTAAGGGAATGGTTCGCGCCATCTCAATCGCCATGCGCCGAGCGACCCGATCGACACGCTGGCGCAGGAAGGCGATGATGATCGGGCTGACCGAAGGGGTCGCCGAGTAACCGCGACGGCCGCGGTGGCCAGTGCGTCGGCTCTCGACCTCGGAGGACATGGCTATCCAGAATAGATCAGCTCTGTCCGCTGGGCGCCTGGCCCAGCCCAGCTCAGCTCGAGGTACCCCGATCATGGTCTGGTTGGCGGCGGCATGGTTCTTCCGGTCCCTGGCGGGCTTTCCCAAGCGAAGCCGCTGCCTGGTCTGGGCGGCGCTACTCCCCGGAGCCGTCCTGATCTCAGCCTGCACCACGCCATCGGCGTCTTCGGCGGGGGCAGCACCTCAGGCCAGCCCGGGTACCGGCTGCCAGCTCACGGTGAGCATCACCGCCACCTCGGGGACGGTCTGGGGTTCCGTCACAGCCGCGGTCTCGGGCAGCACCGTCGTCTTCGACGGGGCCAGCCGAAGCATCACCGTTCCCTGCGGAGCCAAGGTAGAGCTGAGTGAGCGGCCGACGGACTCCACCGACTGGCCGTTCCACGGCTGGCGGGTGGGCACGAAGACGGTGGCTGCCACCACCACCTCAGCGGTGGTGACGGGTGCCGTCCAGGTCCTGGCCATCTTCGTTCCCGCGCCGGGGGTGGCGGCCTCGCCGACAAGCTCGCCCTCCGGCAACTAAAGTCGCAGGCAACCCGTGAGCCAGCGGGTGACAGGAGGAGTGTCCCGGTGTTAGCCGCTTTCGCCACCGCCGCCGGCGGTCCCCGGCCCCTCGACAACCTCACCGTTGGTGCGCGCGAGGTGCCCACCCCTTCGCGAGGTGAGGTACGGCTCCGAACCCGAGCCGCCTCCCTCAACCGCCACGACCTCTGGACTCTCGCCGGGGTGGGCACGCCCGCCAGCTTCCCCTGGACTTTGGGGTGTGACGTGGCGGGAACCGTCGACGCCTACGGCCCGGAGACCCCGGAACGGCTTCCGCTGGGCAGCTCGGTGGTGGCTCACTCAGTCATCACCTGCGGTGTATGCGCCGCCTGCCTGGGTCCGGATGAGACCTCCTGCCGGAAGTTCGCCATGCTCAGCGAGGGCAGTTGGGAGGGAACCTTCGCCGAGTACTGCGTGGTGCCCGCCATCAATCTGTTCGCTCTTCCTGCCGATCTCAGTTTCGAAGACGCCGCCTGTCTTCCGACCAGTTTCCTGACCGCCTATCGCATGCTCTTCAGCAAAGCGCAACTCCGGCCCGGCGACACGGTTCTGATCCAGGGGGCGAGCGGTGGACTTGCGACGGCTGCCGAGGCCCTCGCCCTGGCTGGAGGGATGCGGGTGATCGTCACCAGTCGCGACCCGGCCAAGCTGGCAGCCGCCCTCGAGCGGGGCGTCCACCATGCCGTCGGGGCGGGCAAGGAGGCGGTTGGCGAGGTAATGACACTCACTGCGGGGACGGGCGTGGACGCGGTGATCGAGTCGGTCGGGGAGGCTACCTGGGCGACCAGCCTGCGTGTGCTTCGACGGGGCGGCACCGTGGTGGTGGCAGGCGCCACGGCCGGGGCTGATCCTCCCGCCGATCTACGCCGGGTCTTCTGGCGCCAGCTGCGGGTCATCGGCTCAACCATGGGCACCTGGGACGAGTTCGCCGGCCTGCTCAATACCGTCCGGGCCACCGGGCTCCGCCCCCTGATCGAGCAGACCTACCAGTTGGCTGACGCCAGGGCTGCGTTTGAGAGGCTCGAGTCGGGCCAGGTCACCGGCAAGTTGGTATTGATCTCGGGCTGAGGCTTCTCGGCAAGACCCACCTTGGATCGTCGCGGGCTCCGTCGCCGAACGCGCTACCTCGCTCCGGTGGGACCGCCAGGCTTTCGCTGGGAGACATATCCCCCAACTGGGGTCCGCAGCCCCACGGCGAGGCGGTTCCAGCCGTTGATCGACACCACGGCCAGGGTGAGCGCGACTATCTCAGGCTCGGTGAAGTTCTCCGCCAGCGGCTGGAAGTCGGACTCCGGGGCCCCTGTCTCGGCGACCAGGGTCAGGCTCTCGCACCAGCGCAGAGCGGCCCTCTCCCTCGCTGTGAAGCAGGGCGCCTCCAGCCAGGCGGAGACCAGGGCCAGCCGCTGCGGCGTCTCTCCCAGGGCGGCAGCATCCTTGGTATGCATGTCGAGGCAGTAGGCACAGCCGTTGATCTGAGAGGCCCGGATCTTGACCAGTTCCAAGAGGAGTGGGTCGAGACCGGCGGACTCCACCACCGTGAGGAGCTGGCTCATGGCCGCTGTCAGGCCGGGCAACTGATGAACGTAGTCGGCCCTCTTCATTTCTCTCCTGGTGAGTGGAGCGCCTCCGGCGAACCCCTCAAGTGTTGCGCGCAGAGCGGCCGAGGGTCGTCAGGCGATGGGTCGGATTGGCTAGCATCCAGGACGATGACCAGCTGGCGCACCGCCATGGCAAGCGCCGCCGTCGTGTTCACCACAGCCGGATTGTTGGTCGGCTGTGCACGCGCCAACCCGACGCCGCATCCCAGCTCGCCTTCGAGCCCTACCACCAAGGCCAGCCCGTCAGAGTCTCCCAGTCCCGCCAACGTCACCCTGATCCTTTCCGTGACCCGCCTGCCGACCACCTACGGGGTTCCGGGCGCGCCCACCTCCTATCCGGCCACAGTTCGCGTCTTGGTACCGGCGTCGTCATCGGGCCAGCTCGCCGCCTATGGCGTGGGGGGCACAGTGGTGCTGGGACCCTCCGGATGGACTGGCAGTGGCCAGGTGGGAGCGGATGGCGGCGTGGCCCTCACTCTGGTACCCGCTGGCACATCCCCCTATCCCGGGGAGGAGCTGGTTTTCCAGTTCGATGGTGCGTGCGTCGGCTGCACTTGGGACGATGCCAGCGCCTACTTCCCGGCCGTTGCTGCGGCGCTGCCCTCCGCGGGAACCGGACCGGCCAGCTCGCCTCCCCCCGACCTGCAGTCGGTGAGTTTGGGCACGGGTCTGGTTGGCTACAGCCTCCCGGCTACTGACGCGAAGCTTCAGCCGAACGGGGTCGCCTACACCAACTTACCCGCCTCGACTGCCTCGCCTGTCTTCGAGAACCTCGAGATCACCCTCCCCAGCAGCCAGCATCCTCTGGCCACGGTGATCCTCAACGCTCTGGTCGCCAACGAGGACCGCTATCTCTGTCCCAGCGGGTCGGCGGCCTCGACGACCTCCTTGGTCCTGACCACCGGCTCCTGCTAGGGAGTCGGCGATGATCTCGCCGATCTAGGCAGAGAGCTGCTGGGCCGGCTGGGGCCGGTCATCGTCGGGCCGGAGCGTTCGTCCCAGGAGGCGACGGATGACGCTGGCCGGGCCCGGTCGAGCGAAGAGGAACCCCTGCAGTTCCTCACAGCCGTCCTCGGTGAGGAGGTCAGCCTGGGCCTGGGTCTCGACTCCCTCGGCGACCACCTTCAGGCCCAGGCCGTGAGCCAGAGCCAGGGTCGCGGCGACGATGGTGGTGTCCTCTGCTCGAGTACCGATTCCGCTCACGAAGGAGCGGTCGATCTTGAGGACCTGGAAGGGGAACCGTTGCAGCGCCGTCAGCGAGGAGTTGCCCGTCCCGAAGTCGTCGATTGCCAGGGTCACGCCCAGGTCGCNNCCTCCAGGTGGAGCCGCTCGGGCGCCAGTCCTGAGTGATCGAGCGCGGCCCGCACATCGTTGACCAGATCGCGGTCCTGGAGCTGAGCTACCGAGAGATTGACCGACATGGAGAGATTGGCAGCGGCCGGGTCGCTATCGGTCCAGTCGCGCAGCATGGTGCAGGCCTGCCGGAGCACCCACCGTCCGATCGCCGAAATGCTGCCCGTCTCCTCCGCGAGGGGGATGAACTTGTCCGGGCTGAGCAGTCCCCTCTCCGGGTGTTCCCAGCGCACCAGCGCTTCCAC
>PLDE01000163.1 GCA_003135035.1 Candidatus Dormiibacterota bacterium
CTCAGTTACCGCGGAGCCGCCGGCGACCGCCGCCAGCAGTTGAAATGGCTTACCGCAGGTGCCATCGTCACGGTGGGCGTGTTTGTGGGCAGTTTCCTCGCACCCGCCAACACCAGCAGCGGCACGGTTGTGAACGACTTCCTGCTTCCCTTCGGAATTGCAGCCCTGCCGATTGGAATGGGCGTGGGGATACTCAAATACCACCTTTACGAGATCGATCGCATAATCAGCCGCACGCTTTCCTACGCCATCGTCACTGGGCTGCTGGTCGGAGTCTACGTTGGCCTGGTCACCCTGGCCAGCCGGGTCCTGCCATTCTCATCGCCTCTGGGGGTAGCGGCGTCGACCCTGGCTGCCGTGGCGCTGTTCAACCCACTCCGCCGAAGGGTGCAGCGGGTAGTTGATCGCCGCTTCAACCGCGCCCGGTACGATGCTGAGACAACGGTGTCAGTGTTTGCCCAACGCCTCCGCGATGATATCGATCTGGAAGCGGTGAGCGCCGAGTTTGTCGGCGCGGTGGAGGCGGCGGTCGAGCCGGTACACGTCGCACTCTGGTTGCGGGAGACCGCCTAGGCGGGGCGCGAGAACTGCTGGATCGCGATCCCTAGCATCAGCGCGGCCGCGATGGCTACCAGGCCGAGCTCAAAAATGACGGGCAGGTGCCAGGCTCCCCAGCTAACTCCCGGATCGAAGGTGTGGCGGATAGGCGGCGGAATCGACAGGTAGCTGAAGACCTCCTTGCGGAGAGGGTCAACCGCATAGGAGAGGGGGTCGAGCTTACTGAGAATCCCCAACCACACCGGCAATTTGGTCACCGGGAAGACGGCGCCGGAGAGAAAGAACATGGGCAGCACGAAGAGCTGAGTCACCACCTGGAAGGACTGCACATCCGAAATTCGCGCCGCCAGCATGACGCCGAAGGCGGTCAGGGCAAAGGCAGTGAGCATCATCTCCAGGAGCAGCACCAGCAACATGACCGGGTTGTAGGGCACCCCGACCAGGCCGGCCAGAGCCAGCATGATCGCTCCTTGGATGGTCGCCACCGTGGCTCCCCCCAGGCATTTGCCCAACACCAGCGTCCAGCGGTGCACGGGAGCTACCAGCATCTCGCGGAGGAAGCCAAACTCGCGATCCCAGACGATGGAAATCGCGGAAAAGATGGAAGTAAAGAGGACGGTCATGCCGAGCACCCCGGGGAACATGAAGGTCCGAAAATTGAAGTGGTCGGCGGTAGATATGACCGTCGACAGACCGGTGCCGAGGATGAACAGGAAGAGGACTGGCTGAGCCAGCGAGGTGACGATCCGCATCCGATTGCGGCGGAAGCGAATCAGTTCGCGCTTCCACACTACCCAGAGCGCCCTTAGGTCATCGCCAGCGCGACCGCCGGCCACGCGAACCACGGGCACGTCGACGGCAGCAGCCATCTACCGCCTCCCCCGAGAACGCATCCAGGGATTGGCGCGCAGCCGGTCTCCCGACGACGCCTCAGCATCTCGAATGGTGCGCCCGGTGTAGGTCATAAAGACATCGTCGAGGGTTGGTCGCGACACCCGGATGGAGCGGATCGGCACGCCCAACTCGGCAAAGAGACGGGGCACGAACTGCTCGCCGCCAGGTACATGAAAGGTGACCGCACCCTCGCTCACCTGAGCGGTGATCTGAAAGTGCTGCGCCAGTTGTTCGATGGCCCGCTGATCGTCATCGGTATGCAGTTCGACTCGGTCCTCACCAATGCTGCCCTTGAGCGCTTCGGGGGTGTCGATGGCGACCAAGACGCCGTTGTCCATGATGGCCAGGCGGTCGCAGTACTCAGCCTCGTCCATGTAGTGGGTCGTCAAGAAGATGGTGATCCTTTCTCGGCGGCGAAGTTCTTGAATGTAACTCCAGATGTGCGAGCGGGTTTGCGGATCTAGTCCTACCGTAGGCTCGTCGAGGAAAAGTACTGCCGGAGAGTGGAGCAGCCCCCGAGCAATCTCGAGACGCCGTTTCATGCCGCCGGAATAGGTCTGGACCAGACCGTCCCGCCGCTCCCAGAGGTCGACCATCTCCAGCACCTGGCGCATCCGCGTCGGTACCACGTCTCGGGCTACGCCGTAGAGCTCAGCGTGGAAGCGCAGATTCTCAGAGGCGGTCAGGTAGTCGTCCAGGGTGGTGTCCTGGAACACCAGCCCGATCCGCTGTCGCACCCGCGCCTGGTCCGCGACGACGTCGAACCCAGCAACCCGGGCGCTCCCCGCGCTCGGGTTGACCAGGGTGCAGAGCATGGAGATGGTGGTTGACTTGCCCGCCCCGTTGGGGCCCAGAAAGCCGAAGATCTCGCCGGTCGCGACCTCGAAGCTGACTCCCCGTACAGCCTCGATCTCCTTGTAGTTCTTCTTGAGATCCTGGGCGACCACTGCGAGGTCGGTGGCCGCGGTAACTCTGGCCGCGGCAGGAGTCTCCAGCTGAGTCACCGGGAAAGCTTGCCACACTGTCCAGCTCGACCCGCAGAGTCGCCTTGGCCTTCGACCGGCTCTCGCCTCATGAATCCTGCCTCGCCGCCGATCCAGAGAGAGCGGAGCGCCACCTCTCGCGGCGCGTCTTCTCTCCCAACCAGCTGCTCTTCCTAAGCGCGGGTCAGCCCCCTAGTCCGGCCAGCAGCTTGCCTCCGTGCGGACTGCCCCAGCCGGTGCAGGGGTCCCACCCCGGACCCGCCTTGTAGGCACCGTTGTTTCCCTTGGTTATGTCCCGGGTAACACCCTCCGCGTCCAGGGTCTGGTAGAGGAGCGGGTTGAGAAAACCCGGGTTGTGACCGAGCCCCTGAGCGCAGCGTACGAGCAGAGCCGCCCAGAGAGGCGCCACCGTGCTGGTGCCCCCGAAGACCGCCTGCTGGCCATCCACCAACACCTGATAGCCGGTCTCTGGATCGGCATCACCGGCGACATCGGGAACCCCACGTCCCTTCTTGTGACCGGTATCGACCGAGGCGGGGACGTCGGCGCCGTCCTGCCAGGCCGGCAAGGCGAACACGGCGCTCACCCCACCCCCAGTCGCTCCTCCCTGGGAGCCATCGTTCCAGGTCACCTCGGCTTCGACGGCGCCACTTTGAGACGTGACCCGCGTCCCACCACAGGCGAGCACGTGCGGTGAGGAGGCGGGAAAGTCCACATGGGCCTGGCCGTCAGTGAGCCCATCGCTGGAGCCGCTGTCGCCGGCGGCGACGCACACGCTCACCCCGAGCAGGGCGGCGTCCTGGAGGGCCTGATCGAAGGCGGTCATGGTCGCCTGTGGCCAGGTGGACTCAGGACCTCCCCAGCTGATGGAGATGACCGAGGGACGATTGGTCTCGTCGTGGAGTGCGGCATTGATGGCGGCGAGGAATCCCTGGTCGGTGTTGGGGGCAAAGTAGACGGCTAGGCGAACCCCGGGCGCCATCGAACCGGCAAGTTCGATGTCCAGCATCACCTCACCATCAGGACCGTCGGGGTCGCCAGTGGGCGCATTGCCGCCTCCGGCCACCGGAATGGCGACCAGATCAGGGGCGGGCAGGCCCAAACCGGAGAAGTAGGTGGTGACATCGGAGCCCTGGAAGCCTCCGCCCAGCTCGATCAAGCCGATGCACTGACCGGCCCCACTGGTTCCGGCGGGGAAACCGTAGAGCTCGGCGACCTGGGTGGGGAGGTAGCTCAGAGGTGCCGCCACCGCCAGCGACTCGACCGGTTGCGGCAGCGGGAAGGGACGGAAGTGGGGCGTGGCCGGGGGTCTGGTGTCCAAGCCGAGAACGGCGGTCACAACGAAGGCGAACTCCTCGGGGACGACAACCGACCCCCGCGCCAGCCGGTACTCCCCACCCTCGCCCGAGACTCTTCGGAACTCGATCCCGAAGAGGTCACCGAGGCGATCTAGGCGTCCTCTGATCTCGACTGTACGGCGCTCTGGAGCCACCGCGACCAGTTCCAGGCCTGTCGCCGTGATCCACTCGCGGAGGTAGCCGACGTCGGCTTGATGAGCACCGCGCACATCTCCCAGCTGCTCCCGAGACAGATGCGCCCGGAGCCGGGGGCTGAGACCGCCGATGTCATCCGGAACCGGGGTGGTCGTGTCGAGACGGGGACGAAGCACGAGTGAAAGCACCGCCTCTTCCTCCGGGTTCGACGGTCCCGCGTCGGTCCAGCCAGACCCGGCCGCTGCTGGCGCGGCGTTGGTCGCCGTCTCCGGGCCGAATCGCTCGGCGCCAAAATCGACTCCTGCCATGGCTCCAGTATCGCTAGGTGCGGGAGTTCTGTCCTGGGCTCGTACGACCCCAGCGGCCGGGGCTGCCTCGACTCTGAGCGGGACGACCCGGACCCTGCCGACTAGCGCTCCTGGGCCAGCCCCCTGGTGATCTGGACCAGTCCCACGAAGCTGCGATATACGGCAAGGCCATCCTCGCCCTCGAGCACCACTTCCAGATCCGAGAGCGCCTGGACCCCGCGCACTTGGAGCGCCACCTGGGCCAGATCAGCGTTGCGCAGACGGACCTCCAGCCGAATCGGCGCTGGCAGTTTTGGTGGGGAGATGTCGGACAGACGTTGGAGGGCGCTGATCGTCCCATCGTGTATCCGGCGGCGAGCCATCGTGGGATGGAGGTTGCGCGCGGCGAGCCGGGTGACCGAGTGCTTGACCACCACCAGCTCGGCTCCCGGCATGACGAACTCGGCCTGGGCGGCGGTGTGCTGGTCTCCGCTGATGAGCGCGACCGGAACTTGAAAGTGGCTGGCGACCAGGGCATTGATTCCGCTTTCCCCGACCAGGTGCCCGTTCAGTGAGACGCCCATGATGGCGGCTGGATTGTAGGTATGGGAGAGCACGGACGCGGGTCCATCCACGGCCCCGTGGTAGCCGATGAAGAGGCAGGCATCGAAGCTGCCGTCGAGCCCCTCCATCATGTAGAGAGGCTTGTGCTGGCCGGAGCAGTACTCGGCCTCACCGTGAAGTTGGTCGGGCGGCAGATTGCGCATCGCGCCGTGGGCGTCATTGACGAGAAAGCTCAGGGCGCCGCCCTCTAGTGCGCCGTCGATTGCCGCATTCACTTCCTCGAGAAGAAGGCGCTGCCCCAACCCGGGCTCTTGGGCGGCGGCCACCTGGCTCCAGTCGACTATCCCGGCGACGCCCTCCATGTCACAGGAGATGAAGACGCGGATTCCACTCCCTCCGGCTAACCCGACTGGACCATCGAGTCTAGGTGTACTGGGGGGTGTCGCTGCGGGCGCGGGCGCTATCGCTCTCCAGCGGTAATCCGGTCCAGCTCCTGCCAGTCCGCCTCGCTGGGAATCCAGGCCGCTGCCGCGACGTTGTCCACCACTTGCTGAGGTCGGGTGGCCCCGGCTATCACCGAGCCCACCTGGGGTCGGCTGAGGAGCGCCCCAAAGGCAAGCTGGAGCAACTGGAGGCCCCGGCTCTGAGCGAATTGCTGGAGCGCCTCCAGCTTGTCGAACTTGGTCGGGTCGTCGAGCATGGCGGAGTTCTGGCTGGCTCGGGTTCCCGGGGGAGCTGGCTCACCGCGCTTGTACTTCCCGGTGAGCAGACCACGGGCCAAGGGGAAATAGGGCAGTAGTCGCATCCCCAGGTGCTCCAGAGCGGGCAGAAGGTCGCGCTCGGCATCTCGCTCGAGCAGGCTGTATTCGTCCTGGGCGGAGACGAAGGCGGTCAGGCCAAGCGAGCGCGCGGTCCAGTTCGCCTCGACAACCCGCCAGGCGGGGAAGTTGGAGCAACCGATCCAGCGCACCTTGCCTGCCTCCACCAGTTCGTGCAGGGCGCCCAGAGACTCGGCGATCGGGGTGTCGGGATCGGCCTGATGCATCTGATAGATGTCGATCACTTCGACGCCGAGGCGACCGAGGCTGGCCTCTGCCGAGGCACGGATGTAGGCCGGCGTTCCCCGATGCTGATCGGGATCCTCCCCGGCCCGCCGCATGCCGAACTTGGTCGCGATCAGAGCCTCGTCGCGGCGCTCCCGGAGGGCCCGTCCCAAGAGTCGCTCACTCTCGCCTTTGCCGTAGATATCGGCGGTGTCGAAGACATTCACCCCGAGGTCAAGGGCGGTGTTGACCACCTCCGCCACCGCCTCGTCGGGCATCCGGGAGCCAAAGCTGTTAGTCCCTAGGCCGACCGGGGAGACGGCCGGCCCACCCAGGCCGAGCAGACGCCGCTCCGGTTGTCTCGGGTTCTCCAGCAAATTTGCTCCCCAGTGAGATCGACCAGCCTCGCCGACCCATGGTGTCAGATGAGCCCAGCTCGCGGCCACTGGTGAGGGGTGTTCGTGCGCTGGCTGGAGCAACGGGGGAGAATCGCTACCACAGTGACGGGCGTGGTCTTGACCGCCTACGGAGCCGCCGCGGTGACCTTCATGGTGGTGATGTACGCGCTCGAGCGCAGGCACCATGCCTTCGTCCTGGCCTTTGCCGGTGGCTGTCTTCTCTCCAGCGCCTACGGCTTCCTGGCTGGCGCATGGCTCTTTGGTGTGGTGGAAGTGGTTTGGGCCGCGATCGCGCTCCGCCGCTACCTGGTCGTCCGCGCCGAGCCAAGTAGCATATGAAGGGTAGCCGCGGCGGTTACGGATTCCTCAACCAACCCGTGGTACCTGTAGAGAGCAGCCAAGATGGAAATCAAAGAGCTGGGCCACCTGGTCCTTTATGTCCACGACGTCAAGCGTTCGGCGCACTTCTACGGCGAGGTCCTCGGCTGGAAGAGGATCTCGCCTGAGGGCCTGCCCATCGCCGCCTTCTCCAGTGGCCGCACCCACCACGAGTTGTTGCTGATCGAGGTGGGTGCGGAGGCGCAGGACCTGCCTCAGGGACGTCACGTTGGTCTCTACCACTTCGGTCTCAAGGTGGCCGATTCCGATGAGGAGCTGAAAGCGGTCCTCGACCACATTCAGGAGCAGGGCGTGACTCTGGTCGGGACCGCTGACCACACCGTCACCCACAGCCTCTACATCAAAGACCCCGATGGAAACGAGATCGAGCTCTACTCCGACGTGGCGGATGCGGACTGGCGCAGTGACCCCCACCTCCTTCTCTCCCCGATCCGGCCGCTAGCGATTTAGAGTTCGCGGCTAGCGAGCTAGGGTGAGCGTCCAGATATGCTTGAAACCGCGGTTGCGGAGGGTTCGTGGCGGAGTCCCTAGGCGATCCTGGGGAAGGGAGAGCAGGGGGCAACCCGGGTGTCCCAACCAGATAAGGCGGAGCCCAATCGGGCGGGAGGGTTGGTTTTCATGAAGAGACAACTGCTGGCGACTGGCCTCGCAGTGATGCTGGTCTCCGCCGCTGCGGTGACCGCCTCGTTGGGGACCCAGACTGCCGCCGTCCTGGCCAAGTCCATCTCCGGCTGCGCGCCGAGCCAACTCCACCTCTACCGCTCGGGTCATCTCACCGTCGCGACCGACGCCCCCGCCTACACGCCTTGGTTCGAAGCCAACCGGCCTGAGAATGGCAGGGGATACGAGAGCGCCGTCGCCTACGCCGTGGCTGAGGCGCTGGGATTCAAGCGGAGTCAGGTGCACTGGACGATCGAGCCCTTCGACAGCTCGTACGCTCCCGGACCCAAGACCTTCGACTTCGACATCAACGAGATCACCATCACCGCGGCCCGCGCCACGGCGGTCAGTTTCAGTGCGGGCTACTACAACGATCGCGAGGCGCTGATCACCGTCAAGGGTTCACCCCTGCTGACGGCCCACTCCCCAAGCCAGCTGAAGACCTACAAATACGGCGACCAGGTGGGCACCACCAGCCTGGCGTACATCGAGCACGATATTCAGCCGACCCAGACGCCCTCGGTTTACAACAACCTCAACGACGTTGCCTCCGCCCTTTCGGATCACACCATCCAGGGCTTTGTCACCGACGCCCCCACGGCTCAGTACATGGCAGCATCCGGCGAGGTCAAGCACGGGGTGGTTGTGGGCCAGTTCCCCAGCAACGATGAGTCCTATGGGCTGCTCTTCCATAAGGGGAATCCGCTGGTCAGCTGCGTCGATCGGGCGATCACCCAGATCAAGAACAACGGCACGCTGAACCGGCTGCAGAAGAAGTGGCTGGGGATCTATTCCGCCATCCCCACCATCCAACCCTAGACCAGTCGGCCGTCGCGCAACCCCGTGATCTCTGACCCGGGCGGATTCGACGACACTCCGCTTCTGGTCGCGGGAGGCCCGCCCTCGAACAGCCTGGGTGGCGGTCGGCGGCGGTCGAAGCTGCATGGGCGGCGGGCAATTGCGGTGTCCGCCGCCAGCACGGTGGTCCTCCTGGGAGTGCTGGCGGCGCTCTTCTTCTACGCACCCGGGAGCGCCCAGGTGCGCGAGACCTTCTTCAACATCCCCGACGCCCGAACCGCCTTCCTGGGTAATCCGCGGGGAGGGATCTTCTCTGAGCTCGACGCGCTGCTCATCAACATCGAGCTCTTCCTGTCCGCCGAGGTGCTCATCCTGATCCTGGCGATGGTCATCGCCATGGTCCGTCAACTGAGCGGCCCGGTGACCTTCCCTCTCCGCATGATGGCCATCGCCTACACCGACTTCTTCCGGGGGGTGCCACTGCTCCTGGTCGTCTACGCCATCGGTTTCGGCGTGCCCGCGCTGAACCTGGCCGGGGTCTCGACCCAACCGGTTTGGGTCTACGGCCTGGCGGCTCTGGTGCTGTCCTATTCGGCTTACGTCTCCGAGGTCTATCGCGCTGGAATCGACTCGGTTCACCCGAGCCAGGTGGCCGCCGCCCGGTCGCTGGGACTCTCGCACGGCCAGACGATGCGCTCGGTGGTAATCCCCCAGGCCGTGCGCCGAGTGATCCCGCCCCTGCTCAATGACTTCATCAGCCTCCAGAAGGACACGGCCCTGGTTGCCGTCCTGGGAATAATCGAAGTCAACCGAGCCGCCGGGATTGTCAGCTCCACCGACTTCAACTACACCGGATACACGGTCGGGGCCTTCCTCTTCCTGCTCCTGACCGTTCCCATGGCACGCTTCACCGATTGGCTGATCGCTCGCGACCGCCGCCGCCGGCAGGCGGGCGTCGCCCACTGATGCTAGCCTCCCTCCCGCCGCCTGACACCAATCTGGCGCTCCAAATGGAAGGCGTGCGCAAGTCCTTCGACCGCAACCTGGTGCTCAGCGACATCGATCTGGGGGTGGCACCCCACGAGGTGGTCTGCCTGATCGGGGCGTCGGGCTCGGGCAAGTCGACGTTGCTGCGCTGCATCAACCTCCTCGAGGACATCGACCAGGGCCGGATCAGCTTCTTTGGCGAAGAGATCAGCGCTGAGGCCGTCGATGTCAATCAGCTTCGCCGCCAGATCGGTATCGTCTTCCAGTCCTTCAACCTCTTCCCGCACATGACCGTGCTCCAGAACCTCACCCTGGCCCCCATCCGGGTTCTCGGCAAGTCGCGCCCGCAGGCGGAGGCGGAGGCGGACGCCCTGCTCGGCCGCTTCGGTCTGCTCGAGAAGCGCAAGGAGTACCCTGACCGGCTCTCCGGTGGCCAGCAGCAGCGAGCGGCCATCGCCCGGGCGCTGGCGATGCAGCCCCGGGTGATGCTCCTCGACGAGGTCACCTCCGCCCTGGACCCGGAGCTGGTGGCCGAGGTGCTCAACGTCATCCGCTCGCTGGCCAAGGCGGGGATGACCATGGTCATCGCGACGCACGAGATGGGGTTTGCCCGGGACATCGCCAACCGGGTCTGCTTCCTCGATGGGGGCGTGATCCTGGAGCAGGGCACGCCCGAGCAGATATTCCGGCAACCGCAGCAGGAGCGGACCAAGCGCTTCCTGCAGAGCCTGACCGAGGCAGGTCGGCTCTAGCCGGCCATCGCCTCGCGCTGACCAGCTGAGCCCGCCGCCAGCCCGCAGGCCCCGACCCAGACCGTGCCACCTTCGCTCAGGTTCAACTCGGCAGCGGCAGACCGGGCAAGCTGGACCAAGAGGGGCGGCTCGCCGTCGCAGTTGAGCTCCACCCGCACCTCAAACCGAGGTCGAGGACCCGACTTACCGTCGCTTGGAGGGCTCCCAGCGAGCGCTCCTGCCCCAGCTCGAGGTCCTGGGGGCGCACCCAGGCGCCCCGAAATCTGGTTGCCGGTCCCAAGAAGGTGAAGACGAAGTCGTTGGCGGGCGAGTCATAGAGTTGGGCGGGAGTCCCCTCCTGGACCATGCGTCCACGATCGATGATGGCCAGGCGATCGGCCACCTCCATCGCCTCGTCCTGGTCGTGGGTGACCAGCACCGTGGTGATCTGGACCCGGTCGTACAGACTGAACAGCCAGGCGCGCAGGTCTTTGCGGACGGTGGCGTCGAGTGCACCGAAGGGCTCATCGAGCAGAAGCAGTCTTGGCCGCACCGATCGCCGCGACCAGCGACCCGCCGGCGGTGAGCCGAGAGCGACTCACGACAGTCTGCTGGTTCGCCGAGCGACCCCTGCGCCTGGCGAACGCTTTCGAATCAAGCGCACAACACAGGTGACCGAAGGCGAGGTTCTGGCATTGAGAGCAGGCTGGACCTCGACAGTCTTCGCCTAACGCCGGCATCTGAATTGGCAGCCAACGACATCGGAGTCGTCCGCTGGCGTCTCGACGTTCCGATCGCGGCGGACCGGTATCAGGAGAGTCGGGTCACCGGCAGCCTGATCGTGATAGACCGGAAACCAACGTCACCGTGGCGCCGGTCATGGTGGGGGCGCCGCCGCTGCGCTAGCGGATCGGGCGACGCTACTCGGTGCCAGCAGGAGTGCGAAAGTCCTGAGATGGCCCCAGAAGGGTCGGCAGCACCGTAAGATCGCCGCGGTGACTGTCCCCATCGGATCCGTGACCCAGGACCTCTCTCGGTGAGACGTCCACGAGGCGCCAGTGGGGCTGCTGTCGGGGGGCGCACCCGAAGGGCCGTGGAGGATGCCAGCGCACCGTAATCTCCACACTGTTTCGTTGAGATTTATCCCAGCGCTCGATGAGAGAACCAGTTGAGTAGGAGGGCCGCATGAACTTCGTCCACAAGCCGCATCCGCGCACCACTGCCATCCTCGAAGGCAAGACCGCCGGCCCGGTCAAAGTTAAGGACCAGCTCGACCGAAGCAACGCCGCCGCGCGTATCAACTCGTGGGTGGCGGTGAAGGTGACTCTCGGTGTCGGATCAATGTGGTGCGCATACATCTTCGCGATAATCGCCCTCGTCGGTCTACCGGCCGCCCTCAAGCCCGGCGGGGAAGGAATCATCGCCTGGATCGCGCAAACATTCCTCCAGCTCGTCCTCTTGAGCATCATCATCGTGGGCACCAACATTCAGAGCGCGGCGGCCGACAAGCGCGCGGAGAACACCTACGCCGACGCGGAAGCGGTGCTGCACGAGGCGATGCAGATCCAGGCTCACTTGGCCGCTCAGGACCAAGCACTGAACTCGATCATTGCCGCCAGCAAGACCTGAGCGCAACCGCACAGACCAGGTCACCTACACTCCCTGCGGAGAGGTGGTTTCTCCAACGGCTTCGGATCGGTGGAGGGTCGGGCGGTGACTGACCGGGCGGTCGTGGTGACCGGAGCGTCGCGCGGGATCGGGCGCGCCACCGCTCTGGCCTTTGCCGCGGCCGGTGACCGTGTCGCCGTCAACCATCGCGACTCCCAGGCG
>PLDE01000103.1 GCA_003135035.1 Candidatus Dormiibacterota bacterium
GGCGCAGTGCCCCCGAGACCCTCAATTGCTACCCGGAGCCGGGCCTCCGCCAGACGCCAGTGCGGGCAGTCGGTGAAATACAGCAACCGCACATCCATCACAACATCATCAACCTGACACCCGCACTAAACGGAATCTGTCCAAATGGATCTGGAATTGCCCACGCCGCCGACGCCTTGAGCGCGGCCTAAGAGAAAGGGCCGCGACATGGGGTGTCCCGGCCCAGCGACCGCCGAGGGAGGGTTCCCGAAACGGTGGGCTGAGCTTTAGCTGCCGCCGAGTGCCCGGCGGAACCGAAAAGTGGCACGGGGGGTTGCCACGACCGCCTGCTGCGGTTTGCCCCGCCTAGCTGTACGGGACCCTCGCCGTATGGCCCCGCACTTCCCCGACCTGAGAGAGCAAGAACTCGGATCACCTGGCTAACGCGTGGGGATCAATGGTCGGTAACGAATCCGGAACGTTGCCGGGTGAGACTCTGACCAAGCGTCCAACCCTTATGAGGCACGTTGTGAACGAAGCAGAGATCGCGATCGAAATCGACCGTCCCGTGGAAGAGGTCTTCGCCGCGGCCACAGACATCGACAGATTCCCCGACTGGAGCGTCAGTCTATCTGAGGTGCGCAAGACGAGCGAAGGGGCTCTCGGAGTGGACAGCACCCTCTTGTTCATGGGCAAACAGCTCGGGCGGAGGTACGAGGCACCGGTGGTGGTTACCGAGTACGTAATTAACGAAAGGTTCACCACCAAGACGACCGGCGGCCCCTTCTACATCGAGGTTGGCTACCTATTCGAGAAGGGGGGCTCAGGGACCCGCTTCACAACCCATGTGCGCGGTGAGAGCAAGGGCTTCTTCAAGGTGGCCGAGCCGATCGTCTACCGGATCACCAAGAAGCAGTTCGAGACCGCCGCCGAAACCCTGAAGGCAATGCTGGAAGCTGCCCCGGCAGTAACTGCCGGGCAATAAGGACCCGTCCTAGCCAAGTCCCGGCACTCATATGGTGCGACCCCCCAGAGCCTGGCGCGTCTGGGGGGTAGATTGTGGTCGGCTACGACCAAAATGATCTAGGAGAGCGCCCTGGGAATGACGGCCGAGAAAGCCCAACCAGCAGCTGCCGAGGGCGCCGCCATCCCCCACTTCTTGGCGGGCGGGCGGGCGGCATCTCGAGCCCCACCGTGGGACCGTTCCGGTATTCGACCCCGCGACGGGTTTGCGGTCAGGTTCGCTCTGCTCGATGAGCTTCACCTGGCTTGAAGTGGGCGCCTGGACCCGGATTAGGAGCGGTTGTTCCAGCGATAGACGCCGTAGACAAAAGCCAGCGCCAGGACGATCAGGCCCGCGTACTCCAGCGGCTTGAGGACGGATGAGATCTTGGAGAAGTGCTTGCCTAGTTCCATGCCGGCGACCGCCAAGGCACTGTCCCAAACCAGGGCACCCACCAGCGTGGCGGGCAGGAATCGGCGCAGCGGCATGTGGCCAAAACCCGCTGGGAAACTGGTGTAGCTGCGGATTACCGGAACGCAGCGACCGACCGCCACCGCCGCCACTCCGCGCCGCTCGATCCAGCGTTCAGCGGCCTCCAGGTGGCTCTCTCGAAAATGGAAACGTCGGCCCAACGCCAGAACGGCCGGGCGACCGATACGAGCGCCGATGGTGTAGGCGATCATGGCCCCGACCAGCTCGCCAGCCACGGCGACCAGGATCACCAGCGGCAGAGAGAAGGTGTGGTTGGCGACCAGGAGACCGGCGAAGGGGATCACCACCTCGCTGGAGACAGGGATCCCGGTGCACTGTGCCACGGTGAGCAGGAAGAGGGCCAGGTAGCCGAACGATCTCAGCAGCTGCTCGAGCGAGTGGACCAAGCGCCTTCCTCCGTTTTGGGGGGCAAAAGCAGATCGCAGCGGGGGTGCGGCACGCGGCCAGCTTTGGCGAGTCAGGATAGCTGGGCCGAGGTAGTCTGGACGCCAAATGGGATCGCGGGAAGTGCCCCCGGGGGCAACCGGGGAAGAACTCGGGAGCTGGCTAAGGGACGCGCCTATTGTCAAGCTCGAGCGGATGCCCTGGGGCAGTAACGCTGTCTTCCAGGCTCGACTCGATGGTCCCTACGGGGAACTGCTGGCGGTGTACAAGCCGGCCCGGGGAGAGAGGCCGCTCTGGGACTTCCCGCCGGGGACCCTGCACCGCCGGGAGATTGCCACCAGCGTGGTCGATCGAGCTCTGGGCTGGCGCTTCACACCCACCACGGTGCTCCGCCCGGAGGCGCCCTTCGGGGTCGGCTCAATCCAGGAGTTCATCCCCGATCCCCCCTCCGAGTTGGAGCTGAATGGCGAGCAGATGGCGAGCAGCCTCCGGGGGCTGGCCGCCCTGGACGTATTGATCAACAACGCCGATCGCAAACAGGCCCACCTGCTGGTCGACCCTGCAGGCGGTCTGCGCGGTATCGACCACGGAGTTACCTTCCACACCGAATTCAAGCTGCGGACCGCCCTGATCGAGTTGGGTGGAAGCGCGGTGCCCGAGCCTTGGCTGAGCACCATCGCCGCCCTGATCGACGACGAGGTGCGTCTCAGTACTCTGCGCGAGTCGCTAGCCGAACTGCTCCGACCGGTCGAGATCCGCGCCTTCGAGAGGCGAGCCCAGGACCTGGTCGCGCAGGGCACCTACCCGGAATTGCACGAGTGGTACGGGCGACCATTCGAATGGTGAGTGCGGCTAATCAGGCCCCAGGCGCCAGCGGCGCCTGATCGGGTAGGAGTTGGGCTGACCCACGACAGGCACAGACTCCATCAGAGAGAGGGACTCGACGGGCAGCCCAAGCGGCGCGTCCCCGGCCCAGCGCGCACAGAGTTGCTCGAGATTCGCCGTCGCGCCGGGGGCCAGCCGCGCCGACAGTCGCGCCAGCGTGCAGTGCCCCCTGAATGGGCGCATCGTCAGCTGCCAGCCCTGCCCGACCAGAGCCACCGCCAGCGACTCGGCGAGCTCTGCCAACTTCTCCTGACCCTCCCCCACTGGGCACCAGATAACCCGGGGGGACTTGCCTGAAGGAGAGAGCTCAGGGCTCCCCAGTGAGATCGCGAATCGTCGGCTGGTCCGGGCACCCTCGGCGGCAATCTCAGCCACCGCGCCCTGCTCCTCTGGGTTGACCTGGCCCAGGTAGC
>PLDE01000156.1 GCA_003135035.1 Candidatus Dormiibacterota bacterium
GTGGGGGTCTTTGAAGGCGTCGGTTGCCTGGACCAGCAGCGGGCTGACGTTCTTGAGGGCGACGCTGACATGGTGGACCCCGGGCTCGTGCAGCACCGCCAGCAGGGTGCCGTCGCTGGCCAGCAACTGGCTGTCCTCGGGAGGGCCCAGGTTGGGCAGGGCCGCGACGCTGGGCAGACCGACCTGGAACGCCGCTAGGACGATCATTCCGGACCCGATCCCGGCACAGGCGATGAGGACCGCGACCAAAGCTCCAGTCGCGAGATTGCGCACCCAGCGGTGGCGCGTCCAGAAGCCCGGTTTGGAGGGTCGCTGAAATCCGGAGCGCCGTCGGAAGCCGGCCCGTCGAGATGCCCGCTCGCGCGGGGTGACAGTAATTTCCTGCATTTGCACTCAGGCGGGAAGTCGGCAGGCCCCCCGCCGCCCGATTATGCCAGGCTCTCCTGAGAGATCCCCGGGAGCCGCTTCGGGACCGAGTTGGTGACAGCTTGGTGGCGGGAGGCTCACGACCTTGCAAATACGCGCAGACGTGGGGATGAGTTACGGCGCCTCGGTGTCAGACTCGGGCCAAGGTCCAGTCCGGGAGAGGTCCCGAACCAGCTAATCGAGTTCATTGCCGATGACCGCAGCCGCCATGACCGTGAACGCGCCCCCGCGGGCACAGATCGGATTTCCACCAGTACCGCAGAGCCCCAAGGAAGCCGGTCTACCAGCGGGATTCATCTCCGATCTGGTTCTGAAAGTCATCTACTACAACGGCGCCTTGCTGGGCCGCGAGGTGGGCCGGCACGTCTGTCTACCCTGGAACATGGTCAGCGACTCGCTCAAGTTCCTCTCCGATGAGGGCTACATCTCGACGACCGGGATCCGGGGCGCGGTCGGAGGCGTCGAGTTCGCCGACGGCCTCCAGTACGCGATCACCCGGGGCGGTCGGGAGCGTGCCAAGGAACTGGTCGAGGTCAACCAGTACGCGGGGCCGGCCCCGGTGCCGCTCGACGTCTACGTGGCCGTGGCCCGGCATCAGGGTCGGAGCAGTAATCCGGTCACCCACCAGATGCTGCGGGCCGCCCTCGACCATCTCGTTCTTCCCCCGAGCGTGCTCAACCGGCTCGGACCGGCGCTGGGAGCCCGCCAGTCGATCTTTCTCTACGGACCGCCTGGCAATGGCAAGAGCAGCATCGCCGACGCCTGCGCCGCCCTCCTGGGGGACGCCATCTTCGTTCCCCACGCCCTCTACGTGAAGGGGGAGGTGATCCGCGTCTTCGATCCCATCCACCATCGCCCGGTCCCGGCTGACCTGCCCGCCCACGACACCCGCTGGGCTCTCTGCGCTCGCCCGGTGGTACGTGCCGGTGGCGAGCTCACCGGCCGGGAGTTGGAGCTCAGCTTCGACCCCAGGATGGGATTCTTCGAGGCTTCCCTGCAGCTCAAGGCCAATGGCGGGCTCTTCCTGGTCGACGACTTCGGTCGCCAGCAGCTGAGTCCCCAAGATCTGCTCAACCGGCTGATCGTGCCCCTGGAGGCCGGCTTCGACTACCTCAACATCAGCCGCGCCGGTACCACGGTGATGGTNNCGCCGCATTCGCTACAAGGTGGAGGTCCCCAACCCCAGCGTGATCGAGTACGGGAGGATCTTCCGCCGGGTCTGTGACGCGATCGGACTGGAGTTCGATCCGGCGGCCGTCAACTACCTGGTCGAGGAGCACTACACCAAAGCCGGTCGCCCTCTCCACGGCTGCGAGCCGCGCGACATCCTCGACCATCTGGTTCATGCCGCCTCCTACTTCGGGGTCGAGCCGCGACTGACCCCGGAATTGCTCGACCACGCCGTCTCCGCTTACTTCGCCAACCTGGACGACGATGAGGGGTCCAACTAACCCTCTCGACCTTGCCCAGTGCCTGAGGTTCTGGCCTAGCTCCAGGTGACCTGAACTGAGCGCTGCCACAGCTCCAGCGCATCTCGTGCGCCCGAGACCCTGACCGCGCTGGCCGGGAGTCGATTCCAGAGGAGCAGGTAGAGATCGCAAGCACGGCCGCGGACCCAGCAGTCGGCAGCGTCCACTCCGCGCTCCGCTTGCACCCCTGCCGCGGCAAGACGAACCCCCCAGCTCTGGGGGAGGTCGTTGGCGCTGAACCCCAGCCGGATCTCGCGGGGAAGTTCTAGGTGACGTACCCGGGGGGCAAAGCCGAAGAGCAGCTCCTCTATACCGTCGGCGGCCAGCGCCTTATCGAAGTCAACCTCGGGTCCGCCCCGAGCCAAGTCGACGTCCGCCCGGTGGATCTCGGTTTCGTGGGCCTGCCGTCGGGCCCAGAACTCGAGCGGGGAGCGCGCCGGGAGAAATGTCCAGCAGCGGAGCTCCGCTGGCGATGTCGTCAGCGCCCTGATGAGTACTTCCGCCCCAGCTGCGAACCAGGGCAGGAGCTCCTGGTCATCGGGGTGGCTGGCCATCAGGACCGCCGCCTCGTCCTTGGACATCGCCTCCGCTCGTTGCTCGGCAACGTGGGCCCTGGCCCAACGATGCACACCTCCGAGGTGCTGGATCAGCTCGCGCACTGTCCAACCGGGGCAGGTGGGGACAGGGAGGGCGAGTCCGGACTCATCCGCCGCTTGGAGCAGAGCCGTGCTCTCACGCTGCAGTGACCCGATCCAGTCCTCGACCGTCAGCGTGGCCGCCGGGCTCACCCGGGGAGGTCGGCCGCCGGACGCCATTCGGAGGCCAGGACGGCGTAGATCCACTCGTCGGTCCATTCGCCCTTGACCTTCTCGTTCTGCAGGAGCCTCGCCTCCTGCCGCATACCCAAGCGCGCCATGAGGCTGGCAGAGGCCTGGTTGCGGCCATCGCACTGGCCGAAGATCCGGTGCAAGTGCAGCTCTTGGAACCCGATGCGGAGCACCTCCTGGGCCGCCTCGGCGGCCAGGCCCCGGCCTTGGAAGTCGGGATGGAAGATGAATCCGATCTCTCCCTGGCGGTGTTCGAGGCTGCGCAGGAAGAGAGAAACCGTCCCCGCCAGGCGCCGCGAAGCCGTTTCTTCGGCAGCCAGGGTGAAGGCCTCGTTTTCAACCTTGCCGGAGGGAATCGGAAGGGCCAGGCTCAGCCACCTCCGCACGGCTTCCTGGGTCCTTGGTTCCCAGTACAGGTAGCGGACGACATCGGGACGTGATTGGATAGCCATCAACTGGTCTAGATCTGACTCCTCCAGACGGCGCAGGGTCAGACGCTCGGTGCTGACGGGCAGCGACACGGGTGGCATGTCAGGCTAGGTTAGCTTCACGCTCGACCGCAGCGCGGTAGCAGGTCAGCTGGGATTCTCGGTGAAGCTGTACCAGTTGCCAGAGTCGTCGCGAAATATTGCCTCGACCCCGTAGGGCCGATCTGTTGGTGCCTGGAGGAATTCGACGCCTCGGGAGGCCAGCAGAGCGTGATCGCCGCGGCAGTCGTTGGTGGCCATCACCCCGGGGCTGAGGGCGCCCTTGGCAACCAGGACGCGGACCTGC
>PLDE01000257.1 GCA_003135035.1 Candidatus Dormiibacterota bacterium
CAGATCGACGTCGTCAAGGAGGAGGTCAGGGTCAACGTGCTGAACCGCCCCTACGGCGGCTTCTCCTGGCTCTGGCTGTCCCAGTACGCCTTCTCCACCTACCCCAACGCACACAACTTCTACGGCGAGTTCGCCGACCTGGAGGCGGCCACGGTTGCCGACGCCCGGGCCTTCTACGAGACCTGGTACGGCCCCGGCAATGCCACCTTGGTGATAGTCGGCGACTTCGACGAGGACCAGACCCTGAAGATGGTCGAGCGCCACTTCGGAGCGGTCGCCGCGCGACCGGCCCCCCCCGAGCCGGACACCGCCGAGCCCATGCCCACCCAGCGCGCCGAGCATGAGCGCCGCGATCCCCTGGCGCCCAACCCGAGGGTGGCCATCGGCTACCGCACGGCGGCCTTCGGGACCCCAGACCACCTGCCCCTGGCGCTGGCCGCCCGCATCCTCACCGACGGCCGCTCGTCCCGGCTCCAACGTCGCCTGATAAGGGAACGCGAGATCCTCCTCCAGGTCGCTGGCGGCCCCCACTTCCCGATCGGCGATGCCTTCGAGTTCAAGGGTCCCGCTCTATTCACCATCGAGGCCACTCCCCGCCCGGGAGTCTCGACCGCGGCAGCGGTGACCGCCATCGACGAGGAGCTGGCCCGGATCGGCGAGGACGGTCCCACCCCCGACGAGCTGCTGCGGGCCAAGCGCCGGGAGCTGGGCTCGTACCACGCCAGTACCGACAGCCGCCTGGGCCGCCTCGGCGAGCTCGGGGTACTGGCGGCGGTGCACAACCGGCCCGAGCTGGCAGACGAACTCCCCACGCTCTACGCGGAAGTCACCGCCGAGCAGGTGCAGTTGGCGATCGGCAGATGGCTCCAGCCGCAGCACTCGACCGTCCTCCATTGGTTGCCCGGCGCTGGGGGCGGCCCCCCTTGAGCGCCCCCAGCCGGACAGCGGAGGTCTCCCCAGCGGTACCCCGGCCCGGTCCGGTGCCACCTCTGCGCCTGGGGCGGCCCACCCGGGCCAAACTCGACAACGGGCTCGACGTGATGGTCGTCGCCCGCCCCAGCGTGCCCCGGGTCGAGCTCCGCCTCACTGTCCCGGCCGGGGCGGCGATCGGGCCCAGTGCCGCCGCCAGCGAACTGCTGCGGGCGGGGATCCTGCTCGGGACCAAGGACCTCAATCAAGAGGAGGTGTCCGAGGCCATCCAGCGGCTCGGCGGTTCCCTGCAGATCCAGCAGGACCACGACCGCCTCCACGTGGCTGCCTCCGCCCTCGCCGAAGCCGAGGAGGAGCTCTATCGCCTGGTCTGCACCATCATCACCGAGCCCGCCTTTCCCGGCGACGAGCTGGAGACAGAGAGGATCAAACTGATCGAGGGGTTACGCACCGCCCGGGCCACGCCCCAGTTCCTCGCCGGCGAGCGCCTGCAGCGGCTGGTCTACGGTCGCCATCCCTATGGGCGGCCGGAGCCAGCCGAGGCAGCCATCAACCAGACCGGACGCCGTCAGCTGGCCAGCCTGCACCGAGCTACCTTCTTGCCCAGCTCGGCCCAGGTAACCGTGGTGGGCGACGTTGAGCCGAAGCGGACGGTGGCGCGCCTCCGACGGGCCTTCGCGGGCTGGGCTGGCCCCCGGAGATCGGTCAAGGTTCCGCCCGTCCGAGCGCACTCGCGGCCTGAGGTTACCTTTATCGACCGGCCGGAACTGGTGCAGACGGTGATCATGCTGGGGGCCAGCGGGCCTGCCATCGGGCACCCCGAGCAGATTCCTCTGACCCTGGCGTCAGCTGTGCTGGGCGGAAGCTTCAGCTCTCGCCTGATGGCCAACTTGCGCGAGGACAAGGGCTACACCTACAGCCCGCACACCATGTCCGATGCCCACCTCCGAGACAGCCTGCTCGGTGCCAGCCTCGACGTCCGCACCGAGGTTACCGCGGCCGCCTACGTTGAGGTCCTCTACGAGCTGGGCCGGCTCGCAGCGGTCGAGGTCGGGCCCGACGAGCTGGCTGAGACCCGCAACTACCTGGCGGGCGTCCGGGTGATCATGCTCCAGACCCAAGCCGGATTGGCCAGTTCTCTCTCCCAGGTGCGAGCGCATGGGCTCGACCACCGCTACCTGGAGGGCTACTCCGATCGCCTGGCTGCCGTCACACCGGCCGAACTGCGCCGGGCGGCCGCCCGCTATCTGTCTCCCACCAACCTGACGACCGTGATGGTCGGAGATGCCGCCGAGGCGGCTACCGACCTCGCCCGAGTGGTGCCGGTACGGATCAGGCGCTCGCGAGGAGATACCCCCGACTGATCTAGCCGGCCGCTCCCGCCCCGGCGATACCCGCCAGCTCGCTGGATCGGGTGTCGAGGGGAAGCGGGCGCTGCTTGTTGAGGCGATGCAGACCGACCGCCATGCCCACCGCCAAGGGGAACACCTGGGCCAGGTAGTTGACATCGCTGCGCCAGCCCAACCACATGAATGCGACCGCCACGACAGGCAGAATCGGGAGCCACTCGCGGCGGCGCCAGGTGAAGGCGCAGAGGCCAAGGAAAGAAAGTGCCAGGACGGCGAACATGACATGACGCAAGACTGGGCTCGGTGCGGGGCCGAAGGCATTGATCAGCCCGATCCCGAAACCGAAGTTCGGCTGGGTGATCAGACCGACCATGGAGCGGAGCGCATGGGGCTCAAAGACCAGCCAGGGTCCCACCGTTATCAGCAACGCTCCCACCGTCCAGACGATGCGCTCTTTGAACCCGGGCAGGGTTCTGGTGTAGAAGGCGTAGCCGACGGCAACTCCCCAGGCGAGCGGGTTGGTGGCCATGGCCAGGGCGAGAAGGATGCTGGAGAACCGTCGGCGATCGATCAACATCAAAGAGAGCGTCATTGCCGCATAGGCGAAGAACTCTCCGTCGCCCTGAGTGGCGGCACCGAGCACCGAGCCGTCGCCGAACTGGAGCAGGAGTAGAAGCACCACCGCGGGCCAGAGTTCTGCCGAGACAATTCCAGCGAGCAACAGCCAGATGACGGCGCAGATCAGGGTGAACGCGACCCAGCCCGAGTGGTTGCTCCAGGCGGCGGGAATCATCCAGGCGAAAGCCATCGGCGGGTAGCCGAAGATGGCGAAGGCAGAGCTCTTACCGCCATGCCTTCGCGCCATCGCGGCAACGTGGCTGAGCTGCTGCGACGAGGGGTAGCTGAGCTGGTGCTGGAGCAGACCGCGTTGTAGGGGCGTGCCCAGGTTGGGGCTGGCTCGCAGACTACGAAAGCAGGCCAGCTCCGGGGTGCTGTAGGGATCGTGCCCGTGGATCGCATCGCGCGCCGCACAGATGATCGAAGCAGTCACGTCGTCGGCGATCGGTGCGCTCGGGCGCAGCAGGTTGGGAGCCTCCGCAATGATCGTCAACGAGGCGATCACTACGAGCAGGGGCGCCACCTGGAGGATGCGTTCAGGGCGCCAGCGAAAGAGCCTGGCAATGGTCGGCTGACGCAGGGCGAGGACGCAAAAGAGGACCAGGATGGGGTATCCAACCACCGTCAAAACGATCATCAGGATCACCGGCTTGCCAGAAACCTGTTTGTCTGCGGTGAGCAGCAGATCCCAGACCAAGGTGACAATCAAGAGCAGTCCCAGGCGCTGCCCACTGGCGCCGGAAGCACGCCAGGGTCGGACCAGAAACAGCGCGGCCTGACGCACTGTCTGACGCCAAGTGCGAGGTGCTCCCGGAAGCGGCGGCGGCAGCGTCTTCACTTACCCCAGGTTGGGCTCGGGGAGTCGGCCGAGCTCTGAATCCGACTAGCTGGCATGGCGACGGAGACTCGCACCCAGAGCATCACGCCCTAGCCACAGAAGCGTGGCCAGAATGGCAATCGTCGCCAGGACGCCCAGTGCGGTGAGGTCGAAGCCACCGGTTACGGGCAGGTCAGCCACGGCCAAGACCAAGACACCGACGCCGCCCCCCACCAGGGCCAGCGCCAGCAGCCGGACGGCGCGGAAACCAGCAACGGCGGCTGACTCCTGGGCCGGCCGGGCGCGCTCGACCGACCAGAGCGCCAGTTCCGCCCCGGCTAGCAAGAGCATGCCCAGGATGGGGGCCAGCACAGCCGGGCCCCCGAGCGCCAACACGGTGCCCTCGGCCGCCGCGACGGTGCCCACGCCGACCACCACCCAGACCGCCCGGGCCGCCACCATGGCCAGCAAGACCGCGGCGAGCCCGGCCCCCTCGATCCCCAGCAGGAGCGCACCGGGCAAATGACCTGAGCTGAGAGCCGTGTCAGCCACGGCCGAGCCAAGGCAGATCAGGGCCAGGCCGGAGGGGATCAGGCGGCCGAACGGTGGGCGAATCGCCGGTACTCCCTAATTTGGGCCAGCACGGTCTCCAGGCTGATCCCGTCCGGCCATTCCACCACAATCACCCCGGCCCGCTGCAGAGACCGGCGCCGGGCGGCCCGCACGAGTTCCCAGAGACGCAGGGCGAGATGGTCTGGCCGGCGACCGGGTTGCTGCAGGAACCTCCCCGGGGCCAGCTCCACCACCAGTACCTCGAAGCCGCGGTGGTGGAGGTCGAGCAAAGCCCCCAGGCTGCGCGGATCAAGGAGCGGAGTGAGAGCCACGATGGTGGCTGCCGGGGGCAGCACCCGGCGCGGAACAACATCGATGGCTCGCCAGGCATAGCTGGTGACCACCTGGGTGTCGAGGAGTGCCTCAGCCACCCGGTAGAAGTGGCGGGGGCCCATCCCTGGCAAGAGCCAGCGGAGGACGCCGCCGAATCCGAGCACCCCCACCCGGTCGCGTTCGCCCAAGTAGCCGTCGGCGAGCGCGACCGCCGCGCGGACGGCCAGGGTCAAGACCGAATCTTCATCCCCGCCGAGGTCGACGAAGCTGTCGACAAAGAGAATTAGATCTGCGTTGCGCTCGAGGTGGAAGTCATTGACCAGTGGCGTGCCGGAGCGAGCGGTAGCCCGCCAGTTGACCCGGCGGACCCTGTCTCCGGCAACAAATTCACGGATGGAGGCGAATTCGATGCCCTCGCCGTGGCGGCGGGCGATCCGGTTCCCGGCGTAGAGCTGAGTCTTGGCCGGAGGCACGAGCCGGCGCAGGTGGTCGAATGCTGGAAACACGCGCAGCTGAACCGGCTCCCCCAATCGCTCCGAGTAGACGAGCAGTCCCAAGCGGTCCTGGGCACGAACCCGAATCCGGCCACAGCGGTAAGCGCCCCAGCGTTTGGGTCGTAGCGTCCACTCCAGCAGGGCAGGGGATTCGTGACCAGGCCGAATCCGGCGCCGAGCCCCGAGGACGTCGCAGGCAATCTCCCGGGGAAGCTCCAACTCCGCCTCGAGCCAGGCCACCCGACCCTGGCACGAGATCTCCGTCTCGAGGTGAACATCACCCCCCTCCCCCACCCGGTCATGATCCAGCCGCGCCTTAACCCGAAACTCGGGAGGGGCGGCGGTCGCCAGACCGAGGGTCAACCAGACAGCGAAAGGCACTACCAAGGCCAGCACCGCCACCCGGTCGAGAGCGACCGCAGCGTAGGCGCCAAGAGCGACGATTGCGGCATAGCCCGCCAACCGGGCGCTTGGTCTGCGGGTCAACTCCGAGCGGCCGGCTCGACGCCGGCAGACGATCTGGTGGCCGGTGTCGGGACAGTGGCCAGGCACTCTGCAACCAGGTCTTGGGCGTCGACCCGCTGGACCCAGAGCTCAGGGCGGAGCGAGAGTCGATGGGACAAAGCGGGAACGGCCACGGACTTCACATCCTCGGGAGTCACGAAGTCTCGGCCCGCCAGTGCCGCCCGGGCCCGGGATAGCTTGAACAGCGCCAATGAGCCTCTCGGGCTCGCGCCGACCTCAATGCCCGGATGGCTCCGGGTGGCCGCCACCAAGTCCACCATGTAGAGCTCGATGTCTGAGTCGACATGGACTTGTTCCAGCGCCGCCTGCATCTCCAGTAGCAAAGCCAGGTCGACAACCTGCTCCAGGTCTGGTTCATCGGTACCCCGGAGCTGGCGTCTCTCCAGGAGTTGCCGTTCCTCCTCCCGGCTCGGGTAGCCGACCCCGAGCCGAATCAGAAAGCGGTCCAACTGGGCCTCCGGCAATGGATAGGTGCCCTCGTACTCGATCGGGTTCTGAGTCGCCAGCACCAAGAAGGGCCGGGGCAGCGGTTGGGTCACTCCCTCCACGGTGACCTGACGCTCCTGCATCCCCTCCAGCAGGGCGGCCTGGGTCTTGGCTGGGGACCGGTTGATCTCGTCAGCCAGGAGCAGATTGGCAAAGATGGGGCCCGGCCGCATCTCGAAGTCACCGGTGCCCTGATTGAACACGGAGGATCCCGTTATGTCCGATGGCATGAGATCCGGGGTGAACTGGATTCGGTTGAACTTGAGGCCGCAGCAACTGGCGAAGGAGCGCGCGATCAAGGTTTTGGCCAAGCCGGGGTAGTCCTCTATGAGTACGTGGCCGTCGGCCAGGACCGCCAGCAGGACAAGCTCCAGCGCGCCCCGCTTGCCGACGATGGCCCGCTCTAGTTCGTCGAGAAGCCGGCTGGCCGACTTCTGCAGTTCCACCAGAGCGATCACCGGCCGAGAGCCTCCAACTCCACGACCACCTCGGCCAGCTCTCGCTTCGATGGTCCGGGCCGCGACTGGCCCAGCCAGGGCGCTTGCTCCCCGAGCGCCGATCTCAGCCGTGGCCCGAGCGCCTGGTTCGCTCGCTCCTGGTCGCGGTCCTCGGAGAGGCCGAGTAGGAGCAGGCGGTCAGTGACGATCTCCCGGAGCACGGGCAGCACCTGGCGCTCGTACTGGCCATGGCTGACCCGGCTCGCGCGTAAGGAATCCTCCAGCCTGGTCAGCTCGGCCGGCACTCGAGCGATGGCCGGGGGCTCGGGATCGGTCCAGCTGTCCGGGCGGGGACCGCTCCGGCAGAGTTCCAGCACGAGGACCACGATGACAAGGGCGCCGACGCTGAGCGCGTAGGCCCTGCCGATCTGGCTGGCGTCGACGCGTCCGCTGAGGAGGACAGCCCCCACGCCGACAGTGAGCAGCAGGAGCAGGACCATCACCGGGCCATACCGCGCCAGTAGGCCGCCCCGGGAACCGTCAGCCATCTGTGCCTCCTCGAACAGCTCCCGACGGCGTCGACAGAACCCCCCGAGGGGCGCACCGAGAATAGCGTCCCCGCGGGCTCGGCATGGTGGCTCGGGACGAAGCGCTTTTGAGAACAAGACCCTGGAGCTGGGGGAATTGGCCGCGGTAGGTGGTCCCCGGCCGCCGGCTGGCGATGCCAGCCCCCTGAATCGTCACAGCTTGGATCAACTCCCCAGCTCCGTTCTGAGTCCGAGCAGGGCACCTTCCGCCTCAGTTCGCATCTCGGAGCCGACCACGTGGGTGGAGAAGCGCGCCACCTCGAAGAGGTCGGTCAGCCTGACCAGGGCCAAGCGACTGGTCTCGAGGCGCGTCAGCGCTCGTTCCAGGTACTCGAGCGGGGTCTCGAAGGCCAATGCCGGCAACCCGACTCGAGCCAGAACGTGCTGGATTCGCTCATAGGCATCGATCACCGCCTGCCGGGGGTCACCGCCGGAGGCTAACTCCGCAAGGCTCAGATCGAGCGCATCGCTCAGACCCTGGGGCAACTGGGAGAGCTCCTCCTCCCCCGAGACAGCGCGATGCTTACGCAGGCGGAAGGCGACCACTCCAGCCACCAGCAGGGCGGCCAGAGCCGCCGCCGCCTCGGTTGAGCCGACCAAGGAGACCGACCCCACCAGCGGCACGATTCCGTGGGCGAGGTGGGTAGTCGCCGTCGAGCCGCTGCCAGCAAGACCAGTACCCTGTTGGCGCCGGCGGCGCAACAGAAGCGCGAAGAGCACCGCCTCAACGAGCAGGACCGCCAGCGGGACCGCGGCCATGCGCAAGGTCAGCCATCGGCTCAGAACCGGCCTGGCGGCGTCGCCCTTGCCGGCATCGCCTAGCCGGCGCCAGGGCGCGAGGACGAGGGCCAGGGCCAGGATCAGCTCGAAAGCGGCCACGCTCAAGAGCAGCAGCACCTGGACCAGGGAGCCAAGCGCCGCCACCCCGGTTCCCTTGGTAGCGGCCGCGCTCGGCCCCAGGCTGTAGGCGGATCGCACCGACAGCGCCACCGCCAGGAGCAGCAGCAGGAGCAGGATCCCGCCCAGCCACTTGAGGCGTCGGAACGGCGACTGCTCAGGGATCAGCGAACTCATCCTGGACCGTGGTCACCTCGCCTGCAAACGTTTCGCCACTGACGGCGTCGGACCCAGACTAGCCGCTTCTGGCGCCCAAACCAGCCCCGGTGCGTCCTCTCTACCGCGCAAGCCGGAAAGTGGGCGAAGCAGGATTCGAACCTGCGACATCCTCGGTGTAAGCGAGGCGCTCTACCACTGAGCTATTCGCCCCGTGGCGGCTAGGTTAGCGCCGGCGCTGTCTCGCCTTGCTCAGCAGCCGGGGGATCGGCCCACCCTTCCGGTATTGCACCTTCTGGTCGGGCGCTCGAGGAGGTGGGTGGGACTGGACCCGCGCTTGGCTCCAGAGCCATCGCCAAGATCAGGCCAAGGGCCGAAAAAAAGGTAGTAGTTGAAGGAGGCCCATTTGGCCCAGACAAACGCCACCAAGAGGAGCGTGGATCCCAGATAGGGAGCGAGACGCCCCATCACCGGCTCAGCGGCGCCGGCCCTTCAGACCTCGGGCCGAGGCGGACGAGGTCGGCGTCCGTCCGACTTGGGCGGGAGCGCCATCACGGGGTGGAGCAGGTACAGCTCCTGACCGTTCAGAACCCGCTCCAGGACCGCCGAGGGGCTCTCCTCGGCAAGAGTGGCTATGCCACAGAGCTCGAGCTGGCGGCGCACCTCGAGAGGAACGATGAATTCGCCCTCCAGGTTGAGTTCCTCCAGAACTTCAAGGACACGGTCCAGCTGGCCCAGATGGGAGCGCCGGTCCGCCCGCTGCGGTCCGCTCTCGCCTTCCCAGCTCAAAGCCGACACCACCCGGCTTCGCGTCGTCCGCCCCCGCTCTTTGGTCGTGTCCACGAATCGCTCGGTAGAAATATCGCGCACCCGGCCCCGGACGTAAATAGGCAGTTTTGGACCACGCTCGCTAGCACCTGGTTCATCGGGTCGACGGCGGAGAAGTGACGGCTAGGCGAAGCCCCAGTTCGGCGGCCCGGCCGAGTTCCCAGCGCAAGCCCAAGGCGTGGGCCACAAAGGGGCTGACCAGCTCGGCGAGAGCCTCCGGCTGGAGGTCACCGGACGCACCGGCCTCCTCTAGTGAGGTGGCGCGCCGGTCCGGGATTCCACAGGGCACGATGAGATCGAAAGCAGTCAGGTCAGTGGTGCCGTTCAAAGAGAACCCGTGGTAGGTGACCTTGCGACCGCTCAGCTTCACCCCCAGCGCGGCCAGCTTGCCCTGGCGGTTCCAAACTCCCGTGTACGGGGGCTCGCGAAAGGCTTCCACCCCCCGCAGCTGGCAGGCGTCAATCAATGCCTCCTCGAGCGCCCGGAGGTAGGCGAAGACGTCGATCCTCAGCTGCTCCAGGTTGACGATGGGATATCCCACCAGTTGGCCGGGACCGTGGTACGTGACCGAGCCACCCCGGTCGACGTCGAAATACTCGGCGCCGCTCTCCCGGATCCCCGCCTCCCCGCGGAGCAGATGTTCCGGCTTGCCGCCTCGGTCAATCGTGTACACAGGGGGGTGCTCCATGAGCAGGAGGACGTCGTCCTCCTGCTCGCCGTCGGCCCGAGCCACGGCCAGTTGGCGCTGCCAGTCCCAGGCCGTCTGGTACGGGACAACGCCGCACCAAACCACTTTCAGGGGAGGACGCCAAACCCCGGCCACGGCTACCCGGGCCCAGCCCCGGCGGATGCGCCCGCCACCGCCTGCTGGTGGGCGTGGTAAGAGCTGCGCACCAGAGGACCCGACTCCACGTGCGCGAAGCCGAGCCCGATCCCATACTCGCGCAGTTCGGAAAACTCCTCGGGACGCCAGAAGCGGTCGCAGCGGATGTGTTTCAGCGAGGGTCTCAGGTACTGGCCGATGGTGACCATACGGACTCCATGCTCGCGCAGGTCGACCAGGACCTGCTTTACCTCGTCCATGGTCTCCCCCAAGCCCACCATCAGCCCCGACTTGGTCTGGGCCAAGGGGCGCATCTCGCCGGCTCGGCGAAGCACGGTCAGCGACCTCGGGTAGAGGGACTTGGGACGGACTCTGGGGAAAAGGCGGCTGACGGTCTCAATGTTGTGGTTGAACACCTCGGGCTCGGCAGCCATCACCGTGGCGATGCTGGACTCTGAGCCCTGGAAGTCGGGCGTGAGCACCTCCACCCGGCATCCCGGGACGCGGCGGTGGATGGCCTCTATGGTCCGGGCGAAGATCGTCGCACCACCGTCGGCCAGGTCGTCGCGATCGACCGACGTGATCACGGCATGCTGCAGGCCCATCTCGGCGACGGCGTCGGCCACTCGCTCGGGCTCGTCTAGATCAAGTCCGCTGGGCCTTCCCGAGGTGACCGCGCAGAAGGCGCAGGCCCGAGTGCAAACCTCGCCGAGGATCATGAAGGTGGCGG
>PLDE01000005.1 GCA_003135035.1 Candidatus Dormiibacterota bacterium
TTCTTCACGTTCCGCGCCTCCATTTCACTTTTACGCACCTCAGGGACTGTCGACGTGTCGGATCATGCTTAGCCCCTACCACCTCAACATCCGTTCTTGCGCAGACCTCCGCCCTACGGCCGGCCCGATTCTCTTCACTGCAAAACCTTCACGACGTCCGCAAGTCTCCTTAAGGCCCCTCCTATAGACAGAACACTACGTCGGTCACCATCTAAGCGCACTTCACGTTTACCAGCGGGAGGACCCCGGTTTAGTCGGCGGCGATGCCGAGTCACCGTGCCCTCCTTCGCACATTGACCGAGACCGCAAATATGAGAATGGCCCCGACGGCGAATGGCTGCCAGAATGGCTCAACACCACTCAAAACAAGTCCGGATGTCAGGGCTGAGATAACTCCTGTCCCGAGCAACGTACCGCCCAGAGTGCCCGTGCCTCCAAAGAGACTTGCTCCGCCGAGCACCACAGCGGCGATGGCGGTAAGCTCGTCTCCTGCCCCTGCTCCCGTGTTCGCTTCCCCGAAGCGGGCCGTCACCATCATCCCAGCCACCCCAGCCAATGCACCCGCGAGCACATAGACCAGCACAAGATGGCGGCGCACATCAATATTAGCTCGCACAGCGGCCAACTGACTACTTCCGATAGCGTAAGTTCTCACTCCAAACCGCGTCTTGGCCAGCACGATCCAAACTACAATCGCGCAAACCATGGCGACAATGAATGGGACTGGCAACCACCCCGCCACGGTGGTGTTTCCTATTAGAGCCACCTGCGTCGGGATAGAGGAAACGGACAGTCCGCCATTAACGAGGTCAATCCCGGCTGAGCACATGCCAAGAGTACCGAGCGTCACAATGAAAGGCGATAGCTTCATCCCCGCTATGAGCACCCCGTTCAGTAGTCCGATTGCGGCCCCGACGACGAGCATCAAGCCAAACCCTATAGCCGTGACAAACACCCCGCTCAAGTGGGGTTCCCCGTGAAGCAACGTTTGCATGAGCAGCGCGCCCGCCATTCCCGAGAATCCTAAGGTTGCCCCGACCGACAGATCGATGCCACCGGTAATCACCACCACGGTTTCGCCGACGGCCAAGAGCAGATATTCGCTGGCATAGAGCGAGATCGAAAGCCAATTAGCTTGCGAATAGAACCCAGGGGACACTATTGCAAACGCGACCAGAATGACCAGGAGGGCAACCAGAATCAGTGGTGCCGCGCGAACTCGCCGAGCAACGCCCCGTAGCCCGTCGCGGGCCCAGCTCCTTAGCGTCAAGTTGTCCATCACCTGCTATCCGGACCACCAGGTCCCAGAGCATTCTCTGGGCCGTCATTCGACTCGCCTGGCCCCACGATGAGGAGGGCCAACTCCTGTACCGTGGATGTTTCGGGTGATACCTCGGCCGCCACACGTCCATGGCGCAGCACGACAATGCGGTCGGCTACGCGGCGAATCTGATCAAGATTGTGACTGACAATAATCACCGCGCCACCCTTTTGGCGAAGGCCATCAATGATGTGGAAAACCCGCTCCTGTTCGCCAACTCCAAGGGCAGCTGTCGGCTCGTCGAGGAGCGTGATGCCTTTGCTCCATATTACGGCCCGAGCTACCGCAACTGCCTGGCGCTGACCGCCCGAAAGCTGCGCGCAGGGCACTGTGACAGAGGGCAAAGCCATGTGGAGGGTTGCGATGGCCTCGGAACTACGGCGCTGCATTGCCTTGCGATCCAACCAGCCCAAATGGCGGCGCCACCCGGAGACACACTGCTCGCGGCCCAAGAAGACGTTGTCAGCTACATCCAGGTGAAGGGCGAGCGACAGATCCTGATAGACGGTCTCGATGCCAAGCCGCCGACTGTTAAGCGGGGTGGCGTGGGCGTGCACCTCGGTACCAACCCGGACCTCTCCCGATGTGGGAGCTAGGGTGCCAGCCAATATGCTGAGCAGGGTTGACTTTCCCGCTCCGTTGTCTCCGATGAGCCCGACCACCTCTCCCGGATGCACGACTAGGTTGACACCATCAAGAGCAGCCACCGACCCGAAGTGCTTCGTGATGTTGACGGCTTCGAGCGCCTGGTCCGTTTCAGTAACACCGGCCTTGCCACCTGAACGCCGTCGTCCTTCCGTGGAGTAGCCCGGTCGTGGCGTACGCATGTCTGCCACCCGCGAAGCTGCCTACGGGGCCACGGTGGTGCAGGCGACTTGCGCGGAATCGACCAAACATCGGGCTGTTCCGACCGTTGTGAGGACCCCGTCCGATCGCAGCACCCAGACATCGATGTTGACCCACTCACCGTCAACTTCTGAATCCACGGTCCTGACAACTCCACCGACAGTAGCTGGTGTAAACACTTCCAGCGGGTTTATGAATTTGACCCTAATCCAGCCCGACGTGTACCAGTGGGCGCCGAACACGTGCGTCATCAAAGTGAGCACAACACAAAGCTGCTGTTGGCCTTGGACGATAGGGATCCTTAGCCCGCCATGACGCGCGATCGCGAGATCGTTGTGGGCGTTCCGGACGTACTCGCCAGAACGGGAGAACACCGAAGCTTGCTCCTGGGTGATCGTCGTCCGCAGCGGGGCCAAAGGCGAGCCCAGCCGGAGCCCTGGACCGGCCTTGAGCACGAACGGCAAGGCCGTATCGTAGTCCACAAAGATCCGGCGCTCGCCGCTTTGACTCTCGGCGTTGCCCCTCCCCACCACTTCCCCGGGCACGGTTCGTAGAACCTCGACACCCCTGTGACGGATCATGGTTTCGCCATCCGGATTGGTGACGGCGGCCTCCATCACTACGTATCCAAGCCCCCGTTTCGTGTAGCTCTCCACGTAAGTGCCCTCGATTGTCACCTGGGAGTCGAGGGGGATCGGGCGCTCGAACCAAAGTTGCTCCTCAGTGTGCAGCCCCACGGTCTTGCTTGCCGCATACCTCTGCGTGAAGAGTTGGACAATGTCATTGGTCACAAGCCCCGCCTGGCCAATGCGGCGTCCAAAAGGGCTCACTCCGAAAGACCAGGGGTGGTAGTCGTCCACGGTGAATGCATAGCGCTTGACCTTATGGTCATCTACCACGAGAGTAGCTGCGCCTAGGTATTCTGGAATCTCAAGGTTTTCAAAGGCGGGGTCCTTTAGCCCCTCCTCGAGATCGTCGAGGTCTCTCGCTCGCCGCGGGTCTGTGAGGTCTCGCCAGGGGTTGCGGACCATTTCTTACTCCCCACAGATTGCGGTCAGATTAGATGACATGT
>PLDE01000239.1 GCA_003135035.1 Candidatus Dormiibacterota bacterium
GTTTCGCTACCGACACCGGATCCACGCCGGAGAGAGGTCGTGACTCGGAGGTTGTCCGCAGGCGCAACTTGGCAAGCCGGCGTGCCCCTGCCAGTGCTCGCACCGCGTCTTCCGGATACTGATAAACCGGGATCCGGACTTGCTCAACCTGAACGAATCCAGTGATCCCGCTGTCAGCCATGAAGACCGCGGCGATGGTGAGATGACGGTCGGCCTGAGTCACTGCTTCCGAGAAAGCCCGAGCCACGTCCTCGGCCCTAGACCCCATTGCTGGTATGAAGATCATGAAGATTGCGTCCACCTTGGGGTCCGCTGCCACAATCTCCACCGCTTGCCGGTACTGGTCGGCGGTGGCCGAAGCGATTAGGTCCACGGGATNNAGGGTCCCGAGTAGCTCGGTCAGTTGACATTGCGAGGCACGGCTCAATTCGATGACTGTGAGCCCGCTGTCCTCGCAGGCGTCCGCGCACAAGATGCCAGGACCGCCAGCATTGGTGATGATGGCCACCCCATCGCCCTGCGGCAGCGGCTGGCTCGACAACAGGGAAACGACGTCAAACATCTCACCCAAGCCGTGGGCTCGGATAGCGCCGGCTCTCTCGAACAGCGCATCAACTCCGGCGCCGGACTCGGAAACCAGAGCTGCCGTATGAGAAGCGGCGGCTTTACGCCCCGCCGCTCCGGTACCGCTCTTGACCACCACGATCGGCTTGTTCTTTGAAACTCGTTCCGCAATCTGAGCGAACTTACGAGGATTACCGAACGACTCCAGATAGAGTGCGATTACTTCCGTGCGGGGATCGGTTTCCCAGTAGCTCAGGAGATCGTTACCACTGATGTCCGCCTTGTTGCCAACCGAGATGAAGTCGCTCAGGCCCAGCCCGAGCTTTCGGGTGGCGTCGATCACAGCAACTCCCACCGCACCGCTCTGGGAGAGGAACCCGATGCTCCCTTCCTCAGGCGGGGCCGGCGCGAAGGTGGCGTTGAGGCGCACCTGAGGACTCGTATTGAGGATCCCCATGCAATTGGGGCCCACCAGTCGCATCCCGGAGCTGGTGCAGACCTCTAGGAGGTCGGCTTCCCGGCGCGCGCCCTCCGGTCCAGTCTCGGCGAACCCTGCCGAGATCACCACTAGGGCGTGCACCCCCTTATCCGCGCACTCTCTCGCCACGTCCACTACTGACTCCGCCGGCACCGCTACTACCGCGAGGTCGACTTCGTCCGTTATTTCGGAGACACGACGATAGGCGGTAACCGACTGGATCTCGGCTGCTTCCGGATGGACGGGGTATAGACGCCCTTGGAAGTGGCCAGTCAAAAGATTGTGGAAGATTTCTCCGCCGATCGTGCCTCGGTGTCGACCCGCGCCGATCACTGCCACCGATCGAGGATTCAGGATCGCTCGCACCGCTGCGGCCGCCGCAGCTTCCTCGCGTCGTTCAAAAGCGAGCGCAGCCTCCTCGGTCATGGCCGTAGGGAACGCCAGCCGGACCAAGTCTGGCTCAGCGGTGACTCGGACGGCGAAACCGCTGTGGGAGAACACGTCCAGCATGGCAATGTTGTCGGGGTGAACGTTGGCTTCAAACATCCCAATCCCGAGAGCGCCGGCGGCCTGAGCTAACTGACCCAAAAGGATGGCACCGATGCCTTTGCTGTGAAGGGCGTCGGCCACGGTGAAGGCGACCTCAGCTCGGTCGGGACTGGATCGGATAAAGATGCCCTGGCCGACCACTCGAGTTGGGTTGCCCTGAAGCGCCAGTATGCCGACCCTGCTGGCCCCGTCGACTCGACTCAGCAGTTGAGCCGCCTGGGCCAGGTCGACCCCCCCCGACAAGAAACGAAAGGCTCGCGACTCAGGTGAGAGTCCCTCAAGGAAGGCCCGAATGGATTCGCCGTCGTTGGGCCGCTGCTCGCGCAAGCGAAGAACGGAGCCATCCTGCAGTACCACATCGGTATCCGAGATCAGTCCATGAGTCACAGAGCTAACTGTGGCCGGACGCGAACCGGCAGCACATGGGTGATTTCACTCGGAACCCACGAGGTGCTCCTGTCCGCTTCACGACCTCCACGGCCTGGCCGATAGGGGTATTCACCTGCGTGTGATCAGAGGGAACTCCCCTCGTAGGCAGCTCTGCGTTCAACCAGGATGGTCTCAGTAGGTTGCCGACACCGTGCCCGGCACGTAATCGGCGGCGATGTCCCTCACTTATGCATGAACTCGGAGGCCGAAACTATGAGAGACCAGGCTCCAGGCTCGAACTCCACTGATGGCGGTATGGGTCCGATCATCTGGGCCGCCTGCGGCACGCTGATCCTCGCTGCGGTTGTCCTCTCCGGGTTGTTCGCGGCTCGGGCACCAGGATTTGCGGCCCTCCAAACTGCGAGTGCTGTTGCACCGAACGCCGCCCGGGTCCAGCTGACAATCGTGACCAACGCCGGACCGAAGCATGATTTGCCAGCTTTCTCTCCGACGAGCTTTGCGATCCCGGCGAACCAGGCGGTGAAGATCTCGGTAACCAACCTGGACGGATCGACTCCCCTGCCGTCGTCGCTGCAGTCCTATGCCAAGGTAAGGGGCGTGGTCGGGGGAAGCATGACCGTTGTGCCCATCCGCGTCAATCATCCCAAGGCCAGTGCCGGGCAGTCACGGCGGATCGACGCCTTGAATGCAACCGCCGTGTCGCACACCTTCAGTATTCCCGCCCTCGGCATCAACGTGCCCATCCCAGGAGCTGCCCGTATTAGCTTCACGGTTCGGATCACCAAGCCCGGCACCTATAGCTGGGAGTGCTTTGATCCCTGTGGGTCCGGCGCTTCGGGCTTCGGGGCTCCCATGGGCGTGACCGGGTACATGGCCGGGACAGTCACTGTGAGTGCAGCATGATCACTATCTGAGGAAGTACCTAAGGGCAGGTGGTAATGCGGGTGAGGAGGTCGCGCGACGAGGTCGCGGCCTCCTCTTCGCGTATCGGGCGCGTGAGCCGTGGACAGTCCAGTGGAGAACGGGCTACCCGGAGAGAGCCGCCTCGATGTGATTACAGGGGGTCCTACTCGGTGGCAATGGCGGGCTTTCACGCTTCGGCGTGACGTCCCTTGCTAGCACGATTGTCTTGGTTGACATAGCCAACCAAGCGGTACTGGGCCTCCATAAAAGGTAGGGGAAGATGGCGATCAGAACACTCAACCGGATGCTCGAGCGAGCTGGAACAGTCAAGTACGTTCCCGAGCCGCGACTGGGCAGGTTCCTTTTTGCCGACCCCCGCCTCAGCCCGCTGTGGCTAGTCGTCCGAGTCTACGTCGGCTGGCAGTGGGTCAGCGCTGCGATTGAGAAACTCCAGGGACCAGGTTGGATTGGTTCGGGCGCCGGAACTGCATTGAAGGGCTTCCTCATGAGCTCGCTCAGCCAGAGCAGCGGGGCTCATGCCAACGTGCAAGGTTGGTACGCGACGTTGCTCAAGGAAGCGGTCTTGCCTCACGTAGCGATCTGGTCCTACGTGGTGACCTTCGGTGAGCTGGCCTGCGGGGTCGGCCTCATCCTGGGCATATTCACCGGCATAGCCGCCTTCAGCGGCGCCTTCATGAACATGAACTACATGATGGCTGGCGCAGTCAGCATCAACCCAATTCTGCTCTTCCTTGAGCTGCTCCTAATCCTCGCCTGGCGCGTGGCGGGATACATCGGTGGGGACTTGCTCCTGCTTCCCCTCCTGGGCACTCCGTGGCAGCGGCCCCCCCTACCCGACCCTAAACATCCATACCTCAACTGTCGGGTTGGCAACGACGGTGAGTGAAGGGTCGAAAGACTCTTCCAACCTTGCACCACCCTGAACAGTCCTGGTTAGCTAGTCGCATGCGGACGGCAAAGTACACGGTGATTTACAGCACCGGCGTCAGTCGGCACAAGCTTCTCAAGATCCTGTTGAGATCGGATGGTTCATACTTCGCGACCTGCCCCTATCACCGGAGCGATCGGGTACTTCTCAGCAAGAGAACCACCAACTACGCGAACCCCGAACGACGCTCCCGTGATCAGCCTCTAGAATTGGCCGTCCTCGAAGGTGATGCCCACCGCCTTAGGCTCACCTACCATCCTGACGGTGATTCGGGGCTTATAGCGGCCCATTCCGATCTTCCGGTACCCTCCTAGTCGATATGGTCTCGTCGCCTTGGCGCGGAGCCCTGCCATTGATCACCTCTAGGGGCGCCAGTCAGGAACCTGCCTTGAGGCTCGTTCCGGAGTTCTGGAGCACTCTCCGGTAGTACGCGCGATCTCAACACCTCTTGGCCGAGGCAGCTCAGTTGGTAGAGCACGGGTCTGAAAAAGCTGTGGTGATCGTTTCCTTCCTCGACGGATGAGATCAATTTGGGCTCTACTTTCAGAAGTGGGGACGATTTGGCGACGATCGGATGATTTTTAGAGTCTGGTTCAGCTAATGGTTGCGACTCTGGGGTCTCAAGACCCGTGCCTTGCGGGCTTCAGTCGGCTAACAGACGGCCTCTACGATGAGGCCACCACGCCTAAGGATCTCAAGGGGGCCTCACATTAGGGAGGACGTCTACAACGCCAATGCTGCCGCGCTGTCCCGAGCCGGTGCCGCCGACTGCCTGGTACCTTGCCCCCTCCGCTAAGCGGAGGAGAGGTGCATGGCAGCTTCGGTTGAGGTCAGAGCTAAGGCGGAGGGCGACAGCTGGTCCGCCGACGTTTGGGTCCACGACCCGAGGGGACGCTCCCGCCACCGGGTGAGGGTGAGCCAAGAGGAGCTCCTCCGCTACGGCCCGGGCCGCTCGGTAGACGAGTTGATCCGGGCCAGCTTTGAGTTCCTGCTCCAGCGGGAGCCGCCCTCATCGATCCTGGCCGAATTTGACCTCTCGACGATTGAGCGCTATTTCCCCGAGTTCAGGGCGAGCGTCTGACCCGGCAGCCCGAAGCGGCTGGTCCGGAGGGCGACCCTGGACACTGCCTTGTGAGCGGTCCGGAATGGGCGTGCCTCCGAGCCGAGCCTGGATGAGTACTGTTAGACCCGCACGGGCGGTAGTCCCAAACGAAATCCTTGGGGAGTCACCGTGTGGAAAGTGTCCCTGAGCTGGCCCAACGCCCGGAAGTGGCCTGGTGACCGGGACGTGCGATGACGGCGCGCTCGGCGCGGTTAGGCGTGGACGGGTGGCCTGGGCCGGTGCAGGCGGCTGGCAGTCAGATGCCACGTGCTGGCGATGAGAAGGATCGCGCCGGCGAGCAGCAGAACACCGAAGTAGATCCGGTCAGCGAGAGACGGCCACGCCGCATACAAGTATGGAACCAAATAGTGGGCCGTCACAGCGAGATACCCTATCGCGTACACCGCGGGGAACTGATCCCGCTCGCTCGACCTCTGGCAGATGCGCCAAAGCAGGATGACCACCAGCGGATCCAGGACCCAGCCCACTACTTCCAGTGCCATGAAGCCCCCGGCGGCACCGAAACATCCCCACACCACGAATCCGAGGATCCGGAGGGTCGCCTTTCGCGCCACGGTCAAATCCTCCCGGGACAACTCTCCCGCCGAACCAGTCGAGTGTAGGTCGTACAGCTCGCTTCCGATCTTGCTGGCGGGCCGGGGCGAGCCGCCTCCGCCTTGGCGTGAGGTTGAGCCCGATGTGGGCGCTACCTCGGTGTAGCGACCTCGATCGGGGAGAGCGGGGGCGTCTCTCGACCACGTGCTGTAAGGCAGCTACGAGGGTGAGCGCGACGATCATGGCTACGCCAACCAGTGGCCACAGGAGGAGCAAAAGGACGAGGAGGAGGCCCAGCGCGAACAAGCCTCTTGCCGGACGGCCCAGCTTCATGGCAACGGTGACTCTAGCATCGCTCTTCTCTCCCGGCGCCGCTTTGACGGACCGGCTCAGCCGTGGGGAGTCCGGAAGGGAATCCTTGTGGACGGGCCGACGCAATCCCTGTTCAGCCCAACTCCGATCGACTGAGACAGTCTCAACAACGGTTGAGCGCAAGCTCGTGTGGGTTCGA
>PLDE01000027.1 GCA_003135035.1 Candidatus Dormiibacterota bacterium
CGTTGTCGGTCATCACCGCCTGTACGGAAATCCCCTGCTCCGCGTAGAACTGCTGGGCCCGGCGCAGGAAGTCGGCGCAGGTACTGGCCTTCTCGTCCCGGTGGGCCTCCACGTAGGCCAGTCGGCTGTGGTCGTCCACGGCGCAGTGGAGGTAGTCGTAGCCCTGGCCGGTCGAGTACCGCACCGCCGCCCGGCCATGCACCCGGTGGCCCCCTCCCGGCTGGATCCGGCCCAGCTTCTTCACATCAATGTGGACCAGTTCCCCCGCTACCTCTCGTTCATAGCGGCGGATCACCTGCCCGGTGGGTCGGTCCAGAAAGTCCAGCCGCGCTAGCCCCCGGCGGCGCAGCACCGCATCGCAGGTGGACCGGGGATGCCCGGTCAGCGCCGCCAGCCGGTGCGGGCCCAGCTTGCGCTCCTGGCGTAGCCGGCAGATCTTCGCCTCGGCCCTCGCCGGCAACCGTCGCGGGCTGCGCTGGGGCCGCGAGGACCGGTCCGCGAGCCCCTTCTCCCGTTCCGCCGCCCATCTCCGCAGCCACCGGTACACCGTCTCTCGCGAGACCCCCACCGCCTCCGCCGTCGCCGCCACCGTCCACCCCTCCCGCTCCACCCGGTGCACCAACAGCCACCTGCCGTACTCCGTCAGCCGCGCTCGCGGTCTAGCATTCCGCACGAGGGCCCCTCCACGATCTGGATCTCAGCAACCCAAACCGTGGTCAGTGGGCCCTCGCTCTGTCAACAAGGTCTATGGGAACTACATCTAGGCTCAGAACGTTCCCGGATCGTTACCGCAGACGGGGTAGCTAGGTCCCTCTCAGGACTTGGGCCGCTGTCTGAAGTGCCTGCTCAGGCTCCCGCCGCAGGACCGGCCACGTGATGTGGGCGTCGACCGTTGTGCGGCCAGCGCGAGGTGGCTGCCCGCTTATCAGGTTCTCCCATGATCAGCGGAGCCCAGGGCGGGGATTGAAGCCGCGACCTCTCCCCTTACCAAGAGTCCCAAGCTGAGCGCTGCGCTCCGGACCTCCAGAAGCCAAACCGTAGGCCGTCCAGTTAGGTGGTCTTCGCGGACCGGACCAGTATCAACGGCTGCGGAGCGCTGCAACGGGCGGCGCGTCCCTCGGATCGCCGGTCGGTGGATCGCGAGGACCCAGGCTTCGCTAGCGATCGGGCTCGTCTTGACCCGCTAACGTGGCCCTGTGAGCAATCCGCGGGTACCCGGTGGGGTGGTCCATAAGCTTCCCGAGGATCTGCGCAAGGCGCTGATCGCCAACCCCCCGGTACTCGATGCCTGGAAGGACATAACGCCTCTGGGTCGCAACGAGTTCATCTGCTGGGTCGAAGACGCCAAGCAGGAGAGGACTCGGGAACGCCGGATTCGCCGGACCGGGGAGGAACTTGAGGAAGGCAAGCGTCGGCCTTGCTGCTGGCCAGGGTGCAAGCACCGCGAGCGCACCGGTAGATCACATGACTGACGCTGCGGCCTTGCTGAACGGGTCCGAGCCCATCCGAGATCAGGCTGCGCCAGGCCCTGGGGTCGCCAGAGGTCACATCCTTGTCCAGTTCCTGTCCAAAGCCGTCCCTTTGGCTCTGATCGGCGGCGCCGTCGGGGTCGGAGCCGGCGCCCTGGCTTCCGCTGTCTAGGCCTCCACCACGCATGAGCTCGTGGTCATCCCCACCGTTGCCTGGGGAGGCGGCATCGGCGCCGCGATCCTAATCGCCGCTGCAGTGGAACTGTGGCCGGCCCTGCGAGCCGCTCGCACATCACCCACACAGGCGCTCTGGAGCAGACGAGGCGCATGCCCCATTGGCGATCAGCTCCCCCTGGTCCGATCAGTCGTCCGCTTGGAAGTCGAGTAAGAGGTATCCGGACGGAGAGGCGGCGTGACCGGTGAGCGTCAGCCGCCTCGGCAACCCCTTGTCGAATAGCTTTCGGCCGCGCATGTGGAGGGTGGGGGCGATGACAAGCCGCAGTTGGTCCACCAGGCCGTCTTCGAGCAGCGACTGGGTCACCGTGATGCTCCCGTGGACACCGATGTCACCGCCGGGGCGTTGCCTGAGCTCGGTGACGAAAGCGCCAAGGTCTCCATGGACAACCGTCGTCTTGTCCCAGGTTTCGCCTGGCGTCGTCGAGGTCACTACGAATTTCTCGACACCGTTTATGAAACTGGCAAACGGTTCGATATCGCTGGTGGGCCAGAACTCAGCCCAGTCATCATATGTGCGGCGGCCGAGGATTACGGCGTCTTGGNNGAATTCATCCGGCTGCTCTGCAACACCATCGAGCGACAACAACTCATAGGCGACTACCTTGCGCACGAGCTCACCTCCTTTTCGGCGTGGATCGTCTATAGAGACTCCGCTCCGCCCTGAATCTCATCGCTTTGCAAGCTCCTTGAGAGCCTTTGTAGTCGTCCACTTCACGATCCGCCTGGGCTCCAGCACGCCCAGGTGGGTCAGTTCATTCGGTTGATTGACCCGCTTCCGATCTCCCTGGAGGAGTTGGAGTGGGACCAGGTTTACAGTACCGTCCTGCCCCTCCCCGATGCGACTGTAGCCGTCAGCCACGGCTCCGTCTCATACCTCGCGGTGAATGGCTAGACCAGGACGGCCCACGATCGACACCGGCCTAATCCCGGAACGGGGCGGCGCAGTGATCGTCCACCAGAGATACTCGTTCGCCCTCGACCCCACCGCCCGGCAGCGCCCTGCCCTAAGGGGCGCTGGGGAGATCAATGGAGCCCAGGGCGGGGACTCAACCCGCGACCTCTTCCTTA
>PLDE01000065.1 GCA_003135035.1 Candidatus Dormiibacterota bacterium
TGCTCATCCTGGTTCGATCTCAAGAACGCGTTGTCGGTACGCGAGCCATGCGTCGAAACGCGGCGAGTCCGACCCGCCTTCGAATACCGACACTTCTAGCCACTACCGGTGCGCGCGAACAACATCCTCCTACCAGGGACCCTACAAGTCGGGTACCGTGATACTGATGCCCCCGCCTCAAGCTTCAGGTGGCCCGCAGCCGGCCCAATTCCCTTCGAGCCTAGAGACACTGCCGCAACCGAAACCCATGTCCTTGACGGTGACCGAGGTCGTCGACCTCGGCCCCAACCTACGCCAGATCCGGCTCGGCGGTGAGGACATGATCGGCTTCCGCTTTGCGCCCGGGCAAGACCTGATGCTCCGCCTGCCATTGGCTGACGGCGAGCTGGTCAGCCGGCGCTACACAATTCGGCGGGCGGACCTTGAATCTGGGCAGGCGGACCTCAATGTGGTCATGCACGGGGACGGTCCAGCAGCACGCTGGGCGAGGGGTGCCCGCAGGGGCGAGCTGTTGCCCGAGGTGGTCGGTCCTCGCGGCAAGATAACCCTTGATCTGGGAGCGGAATGGCACCTTTTCCTGGGCGACGAGACGTATATTCCGGGGACCCTGGCCATGCTCGACGCCCTGCCCCCGAAGGCGTCGGCTCAGGCCATTCTTGAGGTCTCGACGGCCGCTGATGAGCAACCCTTCGAGGCGGCCCCGGGAGTCCGTTTGCAATGGCTGCGGCGAGCTGATGATCCTCCCGGCGGGGCAGCCCGGCTGCTTCGAGAGATCCGGGCCTGGCAAGCCCCCAGCGGCCGGGGCCACGTCTACATCGCGGCCGAGGTGAGAGTTGCGCTGACCCTGCGCGACGAGCTAGTGGGGCGGGGATTATCCCGCGACCAGATATCGGCCAAGGGATACTGGAGCAGGGGTCGAGCCAATGCCCGCCGGGGGGAGCCCGACGATCCAACTTAGATGGTGCCCGATCTCCGGGCTGCCCGTTCGCCGCCCTTCGGTCCCCGGTCCCGTTGGCCAGCTGAGACGGCTGGCATGACCGATCCTGGTGCTCCGTATCAGGTCCTTCCGGTCTCGCCCGCGGAGTGGATCCAGTACCGAGACATCCGCCTGCGGGCTCTGGCTGAAGCACCGTCCGCATTTGGGTCCTCTTGGGAACTGGAGCGGGTCCGCCCTGATGCGGCTTGGCGGGAGCGCACCGTCGCCAGTCCGGAGAGACAGACGTGGTCGGCGAGGTCGTCTCAGGCCTGGGTCGGCTTGGTCGCGGCGGTGCGCGAAGAAGACGACCAGCTCCAGCTGGTGTCGATGTGGGTGGATCCGATCTGGCGTCGCCGCGGGGTGGCACGGGGGTTGATTGCCGCCGTGGTTGCCTGGTGGCGACCTGACCCCGGCGCTGGTCTCCACCTCTGGGTCAGTTCCGACAATGTCGCCGCCCTTGCTTGCTACCAAGCCGAGGGCTTCCGGCTGACTGGAGTTCGCCTGTCATTACCTTCGGACCCGAGCCGCAGCCGGGTGGAGATGCGCTTCAGCGAACCCGGCTGACGAGGCGCGGAGTTGGCGCGGACCCGTCTCCCCACTTCCCGGCGAGCAGGCTTGCCCTCGACGCGAGATCATGGTGGTGGTGGGACCACGTGGGGTGGGTTCCCGGGGTCGCGGAGGGATGAGGACGAGATTGCGATCGGTCTTCGATCGGAGGCAATTCGGATCGTGATCTGGCTCTTCTTTGCCGTCGTCCTGATCGCCCACGAAGCCTCGCACGCCCTGGCGCTCTGGGTCTTCCGGGTGCGCTTCTCGCCCCGGGTCTGGTACAGCACTGACTTCCCTTGGCTGGGGTTCGGCTGGAAGTACTATGTCGATGGCATCGATCCCCGCCAGCGGCGGACCATCCTGGTGGTGGGGCCGATCGTGGAAGCCATCCTCTGGTGTCTGGGCGCGCTGCTCTTTCCCAGCTACTTCCTGGGCTTGATCGTGATGGCGGGGGCCACTCTGCTGCTCAACCGAGTGATTCCCGGAGGTGACCTTTGGAAGGCGCAGCGCCTGAGTCGGCCGGCTCCGCGAGCGCAGGCCGTCGCTGACGCCCGGCCGCCCTGGGCCAGTCGCTAGAAACCCCTGGGACTGCTAGCAAAAAGACAACTCCCGATCACCGGGTATGCGCCGAGACCCACCCCGTAGACTGGCTTTGTGGCGCCTGATACCCCGGCTGCCCCGAAGGCCGCGGCCAGCCCGGCGCCCGCGTCTCACCCCAGTGCCGCTGCCAGCGTGACGTCCCCGGGGGGCATCCCGCCCGGAACCTGGGGCTGGATCCGGGCTGCCGCCGTCACCATCACCGTCTTCGTCATCTATCAACTGCTGCTGGTGGTGGCGGGCTGGCTGACCACCATCCTGACGGTCATCCTGGCGTTGGTCTTGGCGGTTGCCATCACCTTCATTGCCGACCCGATCGTGGGTCTGCTTCGACGTCGTGCCCACATCCCGGCCACCCTGGCGGTGCTGACCACCCTGATCTTGGGCATCATCCTGGTGGGCGCGGTCCTGTACATCGTCGGGGGACCGCTGGTCGGGGAGGCGCGCGGGCTGGCAGCACAGATTCCCCATCTCTTGACCAGAGCCAACACCGAGATCAAACACGTCCGCTCCCAGCTCAGCCAGCACGGAATCCGGGTTGGAGGTGGAGGTGTCGTGCCCACCAATCTGACCTCCTACATCCCGGGCGCGACGGGCATCCTGCTGCATGGCCTGTCCAGCACGGTCACGGTCCTGGTGG
>PLDE01000272.1 GCA_003135035.1 Candidatus Dormiibacterota bacterium
TACTGCGGCGCGGTTGGCGTCGGCGCTCCCCCCGGCGCCGACTTTCGCGCCCGCTTCAGCGTTGCCATCAGAACGGTGGTGGTCGACCGCCAGACTGGAGTCGCCGTCTATGGAACAGGAGGCGGCATCACCTGGGATTCCCAGGCCTCGGCAGAGCACGAAGAGTTGATGACCAAGGCAGCCATCCTGAGCTCTGTCCCCGAGGAGTTCCAATTGCTGGAGACGATGGCCTTCCTGCCCGGTAGCGGGATCCGCAATCAGGCGGGCCACCTGGCTCGCCTTGCTGACTCGGCTGAGTACTTCGGCTTCCGGCTAGATCTTGACTCTGTCCACGCCGCGCTCGCGGCATCGCTGTCCGGTGCCCGGCGCGATGCTCGAGTGAGGCTCCTGGTCGATCGGCGCGGAGTCTGCTCGGTTGAGTTGTCGCCGCTGCCCCGCTCGCCTTCCTTTCCGGTAGAGCTGGTCCTGGACTGGGAGCCGGTGCAGTCGTCGAATGTCTGGCTGTACCACAAGACGACTCGGCGGGATGCGTACCAGCAGCGCGCTTCCCGCCATCCGGAGGCTGCCGATGTGATCCTGGTCAATGAGCACGGTCAGCTCACCGAGACCACGGTTGCCAACCTGGCCCTCCGAATCGACGGAGTCTGGTACACCCCGCCAGTTGCGGCGGGCTGCTTACCAGGTGTCCAGCGTGGTTTGCTCTTCTCCGACGGCCAACTCACCGAACGTGTCCTGACCACCGAGGATCTGGCGCGGGCATCGGGGATCGCCCTGGTCAGTTCTCTACGGGGATGGCGTCCCGCCGTCTTGGTCAGTACTGAGGGACTTTCCCGCAGCGACCGGGAGACAGGAGCACTCCAGAGAGTAGCCGGAGTCTCAGGGGTTCGCGGTCCCGGGCAAGCCTAGTCCGCGCTCGATATCGACGAGGTGGTGATACGATTCGTGCACGGCACGCTGGGCAATCTCGAGAACGGTACGTGCTTCGTCGTTGCGAAAGCCACGGCGAGCAAACTCCTCGGGATGGAGTCCCTCGAGACCTACCGCCAGCCCTCGAGCGGCGGCGCTCAGTTGCTCCGTCAGTACGGGGACGTCTAACTGGTTGTACTTTCCCCGAGCGACCTCGTCGTCATGGGAGACAACCTCCAGTTGCGGTTCGAATTCCTGCAGGATCGCGTCGACGCGGCGCCCAAAGAGCAGCAGAACATCGCGCAGATGGGCGGCGTACTCGAGCGGCGACCACACCCTTTCGGCGGGCCGCCGACGGAGACGCGAGTTCTCGGCATTGGCGGTCAGCACGTGGCGATAGCGGGTGGCGATCAGCTCGACCTGGGTACTGGCGTTGGCGACGGTCACAGAGGAGAAGCGGAACCCGCACTCATCGCAGTCGGCGCACGCCATCAAGGGATCTGAAGCTCACCGCCGTCGGCGAGACGCAGCGTCACTGAGCGAAGCCCGGGAGCTCCGCCCACCGGTCGGATGCCGGGGACCGCTCCCGCCAGGTGGTGGGCCAGGATGGACTCCGGCCCGCCCACCTCAACCTCAGCGATCTCCCGGGGAGCGATCCGGTGCTCGACCGGGCCCGTCGAGGGGTGGCGCGCCAGAGCGTCCCACTTGATGTAGAAGGGCAGACGCTCGGCAGCGAAGGCTCTCGGCAAACCCACCGTCGTCCATCTGATCTCCGACCCATCGGCTAGCTCCCGAGCGCCGTTCTCCTTGGGGGACCCAAGGCGCTGAGATATTTGGTCGAGGTCGGGAGCCGCCAGGCACACCCCAATCGGGGTGATCCGCTCGCGGTCCGCGCCGGCCAACACCGCTCGTCCCAAGGGGCTGGCGGCAGCGAGCTCAGGATCGATGACGGCGACCAGCTCCAGGTACTGCTCTCCCACGGGAATGATCAGGTTGGCGGTGCCCCACGCCAGATGTCGGCCCCCGGGGGCGGAGCGCAGACCGTAGCCCCGCCAGAGTTGCCCACTGCCGTGGTCGAGGTCGGTTGTGGCCAACAGGACGTGGTCGATTCTGATCACGACTGGGGCTGACGGATCTCCACTTTGCCCTCGTTGGTGCGGGTGTCGAAGACGGGGTTCGCAGCCGTGGCGGGACCGTGGGTCACCTGGCCGCTGCGCAACTGGAAGCGGGATCCATGCCAGGGGCAGTGCAGTTGGCCATCTTCGAGAGGAAGCTCGTCGAGCGGGCCACCGGCATGGGAACAGACGGCGCCGGCGGCGCAGATCTCGCCCTTGAGCCGGGTCAGCAGGACCTGGTTCTTACCCACCTGCTTGCGGGTGAACGAACCCTCCACGACTTCGCTTTCGTCCGCCACGGCCGTCCACTTTTTGGGGCCGGCGACGAAGGCATTGCGGTTTACCTGGATGCCCCGGCGGAAGACCATGTCGCCGCCGATGTAGGCGCCCGCGAAGACCGCTCCCAAGCCCAACAGGGACACCCCGACGGCAGGCCGCCGGCGACCTCGGAGACGCAGCCCCAAAGAGGTGGTGAAGAGGGCCAGCGCTCCGGTGTTGATCAGCGCGTGGGCGGTGCCCAGGTCGCGCTCAGGGCCGTCGCGGTCCTGCCAGTCGGCGAGGCCGGTAGCGGCAGCACCTACAGCAGCCAGACAGCCGAGCCCGACCATGAGGTCGGCGGCTTGGCTCAGACCACCGCCATCGCCCCGGTCGGCCAAGTCGAGCAAGGTAGCCCCTGTCCAAGCGCCGAGGGGAACGTCGGTGAGTGCGGGATGGAGCGGGTGGCTGAGCCAGGTGCCGTTGAGGAGATCCTTGGCCTGGCCGGCCCGGGAACCACCTTGAGCCCCAAGCTTGGCCAGCCACTGATGGACGAATTCTCCGAGAGGCGCCAGGAAGGTAAGCCTGGCCATGATCCGATCGAGGAGGTCGGCAGTCATGTTCTACACCTCATGCGGGCGGCGGGAGATCGAAGTTGGGCGGTACGGTCCCTGAGAATGGAGCCGTGCTAGTCCCCATCCTAGAGGGCGATCCCGACTACGCGGACATGGCCGTTCATAT
>PLDE01000179.1 GCA_003135035.1 Candidatus Dormiibacterota bacterium
GCTGGGACTCGAATCCACCGTACTGTGGGTAGCGGTAGGTGAACTGCCACTGTTGCGCGATGACTTGCACGATGAAGGGGTCATGCTGGGCTCCCGTCGCCAAGGCGCTGGCGGGAACGACCAGTGCGGGCGCCGTCTCGCCGGCCAACTCGATAACCCCGAAGCCGGCCAGGAACATCACCAGCACGACGCAGGAACTGAGCCACGCTACCTGCAGCGGAACGTGGGAACGTGCGTGGGTGGGGCTCTGCTGAGCCGGCGCACCTCCCCGCCGGCTGAAGACCACGGCGAAGTAGGCCGCGTAGATGACGACAGCCATTCCGATGTCCCCAGCGAGAATCGCGAACACCTGGCTGGTGACCGTCTGGCCCGCAGCGGTAGTGGTCGCGTAGCCCGGGGGAATGTGCAGAACGAGCGCGACCAAGAGGTCCCAGACCAGGGACAGTACCGCGACGATGATCCCCGGAATGACGAGGTGCCGTCGATTGGTCAAGGTCCCGACTCCTTTACTTCAGCAGATCTGCGGCCACCAGCCGCTACTTCGCTCTGAGGTCAGACGATCTTGAGATAGCCGTCCATGTAGCCCACCGTCTGCATCGGTCCGCCATTGCCAAAGAGGTATTCGGCGGCACACGGAACGAAACACTGCCAATGCACCGTCTCCGGAGCCCCGGTCTTGAACGAGAAATTGATGGTCATGTGGGTGTTGTGGGGGTTGTCCAGGTCAGCCGGATAGGTTGCCTCGGGGATCCCCTCGAGCGGGACATTGAGGCCCAGCTCGGGGATGGAGAAGCTGTGTGCCGGCAAGTTCGGGTTCATGTACTTGATCGTCTTGCCGTTCTCCACCACCGTGCCCCCCACCGTTCCCCGGACCATGCTGATGAAGGGGTTGCGGAGACCGGTCTCACTGTCGTATTCCCAGATCGTCACGTGGATCACGGAGTGGGCGGGAACTTGCCAGACGGTCGAACTGACCCACTTCCCATCGTGCCGGATCAAGTAAGCGACCCAACTGGGGTGAGTTCCGAAGTTGATCGAACCGGTAGTGGCCAGGAATAGGTGGGTGGATACCTGGCCAGTGGAACTGGTCGTGGTGGGCGGGACGATCGTCTCTGGGTTGTACGAGAGCCATACCACTACGTAGATGGCGAGTCCCACTATGCCGATGAGAAGTGCGGCGCCGACCATGAACAGCTTCCTGCTGACGCTCATTGAGGACCGTTCCCTCCTGGTATACGCACCACCGGGCACCCCATATATGGCCGAAGCCGACCGAAAGGACCTCTCTGATTTCCCAACGCGCCGCTCAGGCTACGCCCCCGATAAGTTCTCTGTCAACCGTTTGCAAGGGCCCTCCTCGAACTTGGGTGGGAGCCGGGATTCCGGTCCGCGACGAGGCTCCCGGCCGCGCCAAGGCTATTTAAGGGCATCAGCCCAGCGCACAGCCAGCGCTGTCGAAGCACGGTCGGGTCGAGCTGCGCCGCAGTACCACCCGAGCGCTCCGGCACCGGCACTGTGCAGACGCAGGCCGCTCGAGCGGTCTTCGCCGCCGTCAACCCGGAGCAGCGCAGAGGGGAGATTGAAGTGACTGATCTCAACTGCCCGACCTGCGAGCGGCGCCTCTGAACAAGGCGGTGGCCGAGGGTTCAGAGCAATCTCATCCCAAGGTGAAGATTCCCTCCGTCACGAGATGCTGGGCGGCCGACTTGACAGATCAGCTCCTGGCTCCTACCCTCGGTACCTAGCGGGACGCCCGGTGCGCGTCCGAAGGTCGGCGGCGGCCATGTTGACTACCGAAGCATCGTAGAGTCGACACACTCCGGTTCGGCTTCCTCAGGAGGGCGACATGTCTGCGTTCGGAGCGGTTCCCGGCTTGACGATCTTCACCCTAGCTTCAGTCCTGCTGCTCGGAGCCACCTACTTGGGAGCCGCCGCTTACATCAGCTTCTCCGGTGAAGCGCAGCGCTCCTGGCAGCGGGTAGTGGTTCCTGTCCTGTTGATGTTCACGCTCACCACCGCCCTGGCTCTGATCTCGGCCATCGCCGAGAATCAGTTCATGACCAAGATCACGGGCGGCTGATCTCGACGCCAGCTTTCCGGTAGTCCGTGCCGTCATCTCGTCTGTCGCGCCCGAGACCTGAGGCCCCGGCACTCAGCACGTGATACCGGACGCCAGTTGACTCCCCTCCTCAATTGGTGATGGGTCGGCGCTCTGAGCAAACTGCTCGCAATCGCCTCGACTTCCTACTTCCGGGAGGGGCGAGGCCCAACTGAGTCGCCGCTCAGGAGATCAGGCGGAGCGCTTGATCGGCGAGTCCTGAGACGTCTGGGTTGAGCTGATAGAAGGCCCACAGACCGCGCTTGAATGAGGTCACCAAACCAGCTTCGCGAAGCTTGGCAAGGTGGTGGCTGATGGTGGGCTGGCCCTGGTGAAAGGCGGCGGTGAAGTCACAGACACACACGGGAGCGGACGCCGCCGCCAAGATGTGAATGATCTGCACTCGGGTCGGGTCCCCCAGCGCTCTGCCGAGAGAAGCCAACTCCGCGGCTTCCTCGGCCGGAAGCAGCGGAGCCACCGGCTGGCAGCAGCCCTTGGTCCGCTCGGGAGCTTCGACCTCGGTCAGGGCGGTGCTGGTGCTCACTGGGTACCTCGCATACGTTGACAAGTGTCGATGTTTCGGGGTAGGCTTCACCCAGTATACATCGATATCTGTCGATCTAGGAGAAGCAATGATCCCGTGCGACTGCCCCGACGGAACCTGCGATTGTGGCCGCGAAGGCGGCTGACCGTGTCTCGCCTGCAGCTTGCTCTCAACGTCAGCGATCTCGATGACGCAGTCGCCTTCTACAGCAAGCTGTTCCAGACGGCTCCCGCCAAGCGGNNTTAGCCCCTGAAGCTGGTCCTCTTCGAGAACCCGAAGGACGCGGGCACACTCAATCACCTCGGGGTCGAGGTTGGCAGTGCGGCGGAGGTGGTGAGCGCCACCCGACGCCTGGCGGCGGAGGGTCTTGCGACCGAGGTCGAGGAGGGCACCGACTGCTGCCATGCCCGCCAAGACAAGGTATGGGTGCAAGGCGCCGACACCCGTTGGGAGGTCTATACCGTCCTCGNNTGGTGGCCGAGGCGCTCGGCACGGCTCTCCTGCTGGTGGCGGTGGTGGGCTCGGGCATCGCCGCCCAGCGGCTCAGTCCGGGCAACCCAGGGCTTGAGCTCTTCGAGAATGCCGTGGCCACCGGCTGCGCCCTGGCAGTGATCATCCTCGCCTTGGGACCGGTGTCGGGAGCCCACCTAAACCCGGTGGTGTCCCTCGTCGACGCTGCCCTCGGGGGTTTAGACCGCCGCCAGCTGGGTGCCTACATTGCCGCCCAGATGGGTGGTGCAGTAATCGGGGTGGTGGTGGCCAATCTGATGTTCTCCCTGGCTCCGGTGACCATGTCCCAGCGCGCCCGGGTCGGCCCCGGCCTCTGGCTCGGTGAGGTGGTGGCCACCTTCGGACTGCTCTTGGTCATTTTCGGTGTTGCCCGCAGCGGCAGGAGCGCGGTAGTGCCTTTCGCGGTCGGCGCCTACATAACCGGGGCCTATTTCTTCACCTCGTCGACCAGTTTCGCCAACCCCGCCGTGACCGTGGCCCGAATGCTCTCCAATACCTTCGCCGGCATTAGCCCGGGCTCAGTGGCTCCCTTCATCGCGGCCGAACTCTGCGGCGGAGCCGCGGCATGGCTCGCCATCCGCTACCTGCATCCCGACGCCCGCGAGATCGCCGAAGTCGTGATCGTGCCCCATCAGTCCAGCCCAGTGGAGTCGCACCGATGAGTAGATCCCGATCGAGCCTGGAGGTTCGCCTTTGGCCGAACCGCTTAGCCGTGACGGGCTCCACTGCAGCGCTCACATGACGGCCAAAACAGCGTCCCAGACACCGGAGGTGCTCTTCCTCTGCGTCCACAACTCCGGTCGCTCGCAGATGGCGGCAGCCCTCCTCGATCATCACGGCCGGGGCAGCATCAAGGTGCGCTCGGCCGGATCCGAGCCAGCCTCGAACCTCAACCCCGCCGTGGTCGAAGCGATGAGCGAGATCGGGCTGGATATCACTCAGGAGTTCCCCAAGCCGCTAACCGACGACTTGGTCCGTGCCGCCGACCTGGTGGTCACCATGGGCTGCGGCGATACCTGTCCGCTCTACCCGGGTAAACGCTACCTGGACTGGGAGCTGGAGGATCCGGCCGGCCAACCCATCACCATCGTTCGCCGAATCCGTGATCAGATTGAGGAGAAGGTAAAAGAGTTGATCACCGAACTTCTCCCGTCTACCCCTATTTACTGAGCGCTCCGCTCAGTAAATAGGCCGTCACCAGCTTGCCTGGCTTGAGTTCCGCGGGGAAGTATCCGCGCTTGGTCGCCTCGGGGATGGCTCGTGTTCTGCGCGGGCGTAGATGACCGACTCACGGGCCATGGTGAATGCCCTCTTCCTCGGTCTCCGCCCCACCCGTTATGTGTAGGGTCGGCACCTGCTAGGCCAGTTTTCGCTCTCGGGATCTTATGTGAACTCAACCTCGATCGCGACCGAGTCGGACTTGCCGTCCCCGTTTAGCTCGTCGGTTCCCTGGGCTGATACGAACGCCTGCGACTCAGCAAGATCGGCGATGTGCCTCTTGGTCACCGCATCGAATTCGGCATCTTTAAGGGTCCGGATCGCCGCGTCGAGCTCACGACCTGGCTCCGCCAGTTGCTGGACGACTTGGTTCGCCGTTGGCAGGCGGGAGCTCACCGGTCGCACTCGAGAACCTGTGGACAACTCGATCGCCACTGCCGGACACCGTACCGACGCCGGGAGCCAGCGAGATCGAATCCACCACCAAAGCTCAGGTGCCCAGAATCACAACCCAACTGGACCGTACCAAGGGAAGCGGCACGTACTCGCGCAGGCAGAGACTGACCCGGCTCAAGGATCCGGTTTCCACTCTCTCGACGGGGCACCAGAGTGAAGTCGCGTGCGGGGCGGCTCGTCGAAGCCGCGCTTGGTCATTCTAGAGTTGGGGGGGACTCGCGGTTGCGATCGAGCGAACGCGTCGGCCCAGCTTGCCTAGCAGCAGCAGTCCGAAGATGGCGACGAGAAGGCCGTTCGACGCCTGGGCCAGGCGTGCGCCCAGGAGCTGCGCGACGACACCTACCTCGAGGACTCCGAGCGGTCCGACGCCGACCGTCAGTACCCACAGGCCGGTGGCGCGACCCCGAGAAGCTGCACTGACCCCCGCTTGTAAGGCGGTCTGTTCGAGCACGTCGACGATGACCCCGGCGACTCCTGCAACCCAAACGAGCGCCAAGGCAGCATCGAAGGCTGGTGAAAGTGCAAAGCCGACCAGCCCGGCACCGAAAAGGGCGACAGCGGCGGCTAGCCAACGTCCGATCTCCGTTCGCGGACCGACCAGAGCCACCACACCCGCGCCGCTAATCCGTCCAACCGCGCGGGCCGTCAGGATCGCCCCAAGACCGAGCGGCCCTACGGCGAAGACCGCCCCCGCGAAAACCGGGTCAAGCGCCATGCCGGAAAAGGCGAACACCTCAACCACGAGCGCTATGGCGATGAGGAGTCCTATCACCGGGACGCTATGGACGAGTCCCAGACCAGCGCGTACGAGGGAAAGGAGCGAGGATCTCCCACGAGCCGTCGGCCCCGGGAGCGCCGGCAATCCCACCAGTGTCACAGCGCCCGCGCTGAAGGCCACTCCGACCACGGTCGCGGTGACTGAGGCACCAGCGCGAGCGAGTATGACGCCGGCAATCACTCCTCCAAGCGCCATCCCAATCCCCGAGACGACATTTGCCGTGGCCATTGCCCGCATGGCACCTAGCCGGCCCGACAGGTCATACGTCAGGTTTACGCCGCTCACTAAGCGCGCCGAATCCGCCACGCCGTAACCTGCCGAAGCCAGAAAGAGCACAGTCACGGGCGGGGTCTTGGTTAGGGCCGCCGCCGCGAGGGCAAACGAGATCACGGCTTGAATGGCATTGGAGGCGACGAGCAGCCGAAGCCGACCGAAACGATCAGACAACGCCCCCATCGGGACCCCTGTGACGGCGAGCGGTATATAACGCAGTGCGAACGCAACGCCGACGAGGGCCGCTGACGAGGTTGCAGCGAAGACTAACCACCCGATCAGGGCCTGGCTGGCGGTAAACGATACCCATGATGGGAACAGTGAAGCGAATACGCGGGCCAGGCGACCGATGCCGGGAACGGCCTCCTCCGTGTTACTGGGGTTCACGGGTCCACCACATCACGGTCGTCACTGGGAATGGAGGCGAGCTCGAGTGCCACCTCACCGTCCACCGCCTTCAGCTCGTCATCACGCACGCTCCGCTTGGAAGGCTTCCTACTTTTGACGGCGTAGTAAGTCGACCGGGCAACCTGCCGTGTCTGGCAGATCGACTCGACCCCCAAGCGCTCGCGGTGAGCATCGCCGTAGCGGCTCACTTCGGCAGCCGCGGGTCGAGCTCCCGCGCGAAGAAAGCTGCTGCCGTCTTGAGGATCTCGTTGGCTCGGCGTAGCTCGCGGTTCTCACGCTCAAGGCCTAACAAGCGCTGCCGCTCATCCGTCGCCACCCCAGGTCGAGGTCGTCGCCGATCTCGGCCCGCTTCACCCAGCCCCTAAAGTCTCGGATCCGACGCCCAACTGGACCGAGACCCGGGTGATCACGCCATGACTCTGCCCCGTCCCTTTGATCGCCTCCCGAACCGGGCGCACTGCCCGCTGACGCAGCTCAGCTGGATAGCGCCCCTGGGTTGGTCCGCTGCTGTTGGTCATGNNGATCTCCATCCTCCCAAAGGATGGAGCCTCCATCAGACCCAGGGTGGCTCGCCCACCACGCTTCGGCGATGCCGGGGACTGACTCTAGCCCAGTCCTTGCCCCCTCTTGCCAGCGCTGAGCCAGTTCCGTATCCGCTCAATCCATACACTTGAGCACATGACGCGAGCTGACACCGAGCGCCACAGGTTGAGATCCGAAAGTGAGCCAACGGGGAGATTCTAACTCTCGACCAGCTGGTTACAAAACAGGTGGTATCGCTCACTGAACTCGACCGACTAGCGCCGCTCTGATCTCAAAGAGAGACGCTGAGGCTCACTGACCTTCAGCGAGGTTGCAGTACGGCCCTATCGCCCCCGAAGGCGCCGGCGACGAGCTGATCGCGCCTTGAGGCCGACGACCTCTGCCGGGGTTGAGCGGAGCCTTAAGCACGATGCCACCGACCGGCTGGCCCGACGATTGGCGCACCCTGAGAGGACCTGATGTCATCCGATCCCAGTGACCTCGTGAACATCCCCGCACGGCACGCCCAGCGCCGCATGGTGATCACGCACAGCTTGGACATCAGGAGCGTCTAAGAGGCAATACACCTGACCGTCGGGGTTGTGGTACAGCTCGACCTGCCGGACCCCAAACTGGTCCGACTCCTTCGCATGAGCTCCCCTGGCGATGCCATCTATCGCTTCCAGGGGCAGCTTCAGGTCCGAGTGAAAATCCATGAACTGCGGCATCCCATCTCCTCCATTTCCAGCGGGTTCGACCAGCAAGGAAACCCCGAGTCATCTCTAACCTCGGGGCTCCAGTCCCGCGATCCTATCCCATGACCGTGGCCGCCGACACACTTCCGTCTGGGGCCGGTTGCCGTATGGGTTGCAGTACGGTGAAGGAGCCGACGGGGAGATTCGAACTCCCGACCAGCTGTTTACAAAACAGCTGCTCTACCACTGAGCTACGTCGGCGCTGACTGAGCGGGGGGGAAGTATAGGCAGGCGCCAGCAGCTCATCCGATGCGCTCCGCTGCCTTCTGGTAGCCGAACCGGCGCTGCCGCGCCGTCTCGTAGAGAAGCAAAGCTCCTGCCACAGAAACATTGAGCGACTGCACCTGTCCTCCCATCGGGATCGAGACCAGGTAATCGCAGTGGCGTTGGGTCAAGCTGCGGAGCCCCGCCCCCTCTGCACCCACCACCAGCGCCACCGCTCCTCGCAGGTCGGCCTCATCGCAGCGCTGCTTACCGGCCGCGTCCAAACCGACGACAGTGACCTCCAGATCGCGGAGCTGACGCAGTGTCTGGACCAGGTTGACCACCCGAACCAACTGGAGATGCTCGATCGCTCCGGCGCTGGCCTTGGCCGCGGCGGCCGACAGCGGCGCCGTCCGATGCCGGGGCAGGATCATCGCAGTCACCCCCAGCACCTCGGCACTGCGGGCCAGTGAGCCCAGGTTCTGGGGATCCTGAACACCGTCCAGGCACAGAAACAAAGGCGCCCAGGCGCCCGCGGGTCGGTCGAGTAAGTCGCGGAGGATCTCGACGTTGGCTACCTGACGCCCGTCGAAGTAGGCCGCCACGCCCTGATGGTGTTCGCTGTGAGCGACGTCGTTGAGCCGTCCTCTCGGGGTAGGCTCCTGGGCCACCCCGCCGGCGGCCGCTAGCTCGAGGATTTCACTGAGACGCTGGTCGGAGCTCAGGCCAGGAGCCAACAGGAGTCGGCGAACGCGCCGGCCCACCCGCAGGGCCTCGAGCACCGGATTGCGTCCGTAGAGGATCTCTGGCATCAGAGTCGATGCCAGCGGGTGCCTTCCCTCGTGTCCTCCACCACGATGCCCAGTTCCAGCAGCTGATCGCGGATTCGATCCGCCTTGGAAAAGTTGCCCTTGCTGCGGGCGTCCTCCCGCCGGTCCACTGCCTGCTGCTCCTCGAGGCTCAGCTGGGAGTCCTCGGACACCGCCGCGCGTTCAATTACCGCCAGCCGGCTGTCAGCGGCGCGGAGCGCCGAGAGGGCGGCGCCGCAGCCGTCGCCGCCCGCTCTGCCCTCATCGAGAAGACGGTTGCCCTCGCGCACCAGATCGTGCAACGAACCAATGCCCAAGGGCAGGTTGAGGTCCTCGTCCATCGCCGCCTCAAAGCGATCCTTGGCGCGTTGCGCTGCCACGGTCAGGGGGTCTCCCGAGCCCGCCGTCTTGAGCTCGCCCTCGTGGGCCGCGGCACAGCGCCGCCAGAAAGTGGCCAGGCGATCGAGTGACTCCGAGGCGCCCACCAGATCCTCCTCGCGAAAATGAAGGCGCTGGCGGTAGTGGGTATTGCTGAGCAGGTGGTAGCGCACAGCCAGCGGGCTGTGCCCGCGCTCCATCAACGAGTGCAGGGTCATGAAGTTGCCCTGAGATTTGGCCATCTTGCCGCCCTCCACGAGGAGGTGCTCGACGTGGAACCAGAGGCGGACGAACGGTTGCCCGGTGGCCGCCTCCGACTGAGCGATCTCGTTCTCGTGGTGGGGGAAGATCAGGTCGTTGCCGCCGCCGTGGATGTCGATGGGCAGGCCCAGGGTCTCCTCGATCATCGCCGAGCACTCGATGTGCCA
>PLDE01000147.1 GCA_003135035.1 Candidatus Dormiibacterota bacterium
GCCCATCCCGCCGGCTCCAGGCTCTTCTCACTCTCCTGGCTGAGCCCCGGGTCGGTCGGCGGCTACTCCGGACTGGCCGTCGGCGCTGCGCTGGGGGTGTTCCTGTTCTGGGGCTGGGACACGGCCGCCAACCTCAATGAGGAGTCCGAGAATGGCGACACCAGCCCCGGGATCGCGGGGATTCTCAGCATGTTCATCTTGCTGGTGATATTTCTTGTCAACGCCACCTCGATGCAGATGCTGCTCCCCATCCACACCATCACCCACCAAGGCGGCAACATCCTCTTCTTCTTCTCCCAGCGACTGGCGCCAGCTCCCTTCAACTACCTGATGCTCCTGGCCATCCTCAGCTCCACCGTGGCGACCACCCAGACCACCCTGCTGCCCGCCTCACGAGTGACCTATTCGATGGCCCGAGACGGCGTCCTGCCCAAGCTGTTTGGCAAGATCAGCCCGCGGTTCCACACACCAGCGCAGGGGACGTTCGTCCTGACTCTTGTTGCCGGCATCGGCCTGCTCATCACCACCCTCTCCCCCACGGTCAGCGGCACCTTCGGCGGGCTGATCGGCAACATTGGGGTCCTAGTCGCCTTCTACTACGGAATCACGGGCTTGGCCTGCGCCTGGGCCTACCGGCACATCCTCTTCAAGTCACCAACCAACCTGCTCTTGGCCGGATTCCTGCCCTTGGCCGGAGGCATCTTCCTCTTCTGGGTGATGTACCAGGTGATCGCCCAGTCAGGATTGGGTTACTCGATGCCGATCATTGTCACCTTCGGTCTGGGAATTCCCCTGGTCATCCTGGCTCGACTTCTGGCCAAGTCAGACTTCTTCCACCGACCGACCGTCAGCTACCAGTCCGAGTAACGTCAGGGGTCGCCTCAGTTGAGCCGACCGGGGACTCTCGGCGGCGCTGCCCAAGGCCCACCGGAGATCACATGACCACTGCCTCGCAGCCGAAGGCTATCGCGCCTGACCGGATCGCCCAACTCACCGAGCGCGAAGAGGCCGCCTTCAAGACAGCGCGAACCAGGTCGTTGACTCTGACTGAGCAAGCTCGCCAGCACAGCCCCGGAGGGGTCCCTTCTTCGTTCCAGTCCAGTCCCCCTTTCCCCATCTTCATCAACCGCGGCAAGGGCAGCCGGGTCTGGGACGCCGACGGCAACGAGTACATCGATTTCCACAACGGCTTCGGGGTCAACGTGGTTGGCCATGGCAACCCCAAGATTGTCGAGGCGGTCAGCCGGCGGATCGCCGAAGGCTCACACTTCGCCCAGCCCGGCGAGGACTTCATCGTGGTCGCCGAGGAACTCGCCAATCGCTTCGGTCTACCCCAGTGGCGCTTCACCAACAGCGGCACAGAGAGCACTCTCGACGCCGTCCGCCTAGCCCGCGCCTTCACCGGCCGCGAGGGCATCATGAAGATCGAGGCGACCTACCACGGTCACCACGATTCCCTGATGGTCTCGGTCGAGCCCAGCCCCGAAGAGATGGGACCGGCGGACGCCCCCCGGGCAGTGCCTCAGAGCGAGGGCATACCACAGGCGATCGTCGACCTGGTGACGGTGGTGCCCTTCAACAATCTTGACGCGGCCGAGGCGAGCTTCCAGCGTCGGCCAGACCAGATTGCCTGCATCATCGTCGAGCCGGCGATGATGAACATCGGCATCGTCACTCCCGAGCCCGGCTACTTGGGGGGCCTGCGTGACGTTGCTCATCGCCACGGAGCCCTGCTGGTCTTCGACGAGGTGAAGACCGGAGTGACGTTAGCTCCGGGCGGGGCCAGCGATCGCTTCAGAGTCACGCCCGACATCGTCTGTCTGGCCAAGGCGATCGGCGGCGGTCTGCCCTGCGGAGCGGTGGGTGGGCGCGAGGACATCATGGCGCTGATCTCCGACGGTCGGGTCAGCCAGATGGGCACCTTCAACGGCAACGCCCTGACTATGGCCGCCGCCCGAGCCACCCTGATGGAGATCCTCACTCCGATGGCCTACTCCCATTTCGATGCCCTGGGCGAGGTCCTCCAGGGAGGACTCGATCAGGTGATCAAAGAGCACGATCTCCCCTTCCACGCGATCACCATGGGGGCCCGGGGAGGGATGACCTACCGCGCCGAGCGGGTGCGCAACTACCGGGACTACCTGGAGACGGACAAGTCGATGGCCTACCTGTCCTGGCTCTTCCAATCCAACCGGGGCGTCCTGATGGCGCCCGGCGCGGAGGAGAACTGGACCGTCTCGGTGCAACACTCCGAAGCCGATGCCCAGCGTTTTGTGGATAACTTCGCAGCTCTCGCCAAAGAGCTGCGCGGCTGACCGGGCGGCCCCGACCGCCGCTACCCGGCCGGCTTCTGCTAGCTTCGACCCGCTGCCGATCTGCTGATCTGCTTTTGCCAGACCCGCGGCTGCAGCGAGAACCCCCTCACCTTGATCGGCGAACCCGCCTCGTGGGAGAGAAACAGGCTCGCGGCTCGACCACCTTGGAAGTAGAGCTGAACTGCCCGCCCCTCGATGATGAGGAAGGCCACGGTGAGGATCACGGCTAGGTAGCGCAGGGCCAGCGTACCCAGCCGATCCCCGCCAACCAGGATGGCGAAGGTAGCCACCCAGACGGCGACCCCGGCCACCTGCCAGCGGAAGGCACGAAGAGTCTTGCTGGTGGCCTCTTCGCCCACCAGCCCGGCCAGCTCCGTCCGCTTCGACAGAGCTTGTGGTTCGACGCTCATCACGGGGACGGTAGCACCAGTTGACTCACTCCGCGCTCCCACCGGCCGATCTTGATCCACGGTCGTCAGACCGGGATCGTCCTGGCGCCTGAGGGCGGACCCAAACGGGCCAGCACTCAGTCGCTGACTTGGTCGACTGCGGGAAGCACCACCTCAGCGTCCTCGAATTCATCGGAGAGAACGCCATCCTCGGGGACCGCCGCCTCCGTCAGGGCCTTGCCCTCTTCGAGGTAGCGGACCGCCTCCTCACGGAGCTTGCGGTAGTAGTCAAGCCCGGTCCCGGCCGGGATGAGCTTGCCGATGATCACGTTTTCCTTGAGGCCCCGCAGCCGGTCGACCTTGCCCGAGATAGCTGCCTCGGTGAGCACCCGAGTCGTCTCCTGGAAGGAGGCGGCGGAGAGCCAGCTGGCCGTGTTGAGAGCCGCCTTGATCAAGCCGAGCAGCACGGTGGCGGCAATCGCCGGCTCACCACCCTCCGCCAGCACCTGGGCGTTGGCCTCGTCGTACTCCCATTGCGAGATGATCTCGCCGGGTAGCAGTTCGGTGTCGCCGCCCGACTCAACACGCACCTTGCGCATCATTTGCCGAACGATCACCTCGATGTGCTTGTCGTTGATATCCACACCCTGGGAGCGGTAGACGCGCTGGACCTCGCGGACCAGGTAGTCCTGGACAGCCTCACGGCCGGAGATGTAGAGCAACTCCTGGGGGCTGATCGATCCCACAGTCAGGGCATCGCCGGCTCGGACCTCGTCGTCATCACTGACCCGCATCTGAGCGCCGTGGGGAATCGGATACTCCTTGACCTCTTCGTCGAGAGCGCGGATCCGAATCTCGCCGCCGGCACGACCCACCTTGACATGGGTGACCCGGCCGCCGATGCGCGCGTTGACGGTGGCCAGCTGGCCGTCCTTGGTGGCCCGGGCGAGAAGCTGGCCCTCGGTTACCACCGCCCCTTCGGTGACCTCCCCGTCCAGGGACATGCCCTTCTCCACGGGGTGGGTGACGTCGAACTCCTCGTGGCTGACCACCCGCACCTTGCGGCCGGCGTCGCCCCGGATCACTTCGACCCGCCCGGCAGACTCCGCCAGGATGGCCTTGCCCTTGGGGATTCTGGCCTCGAAGAGCTCCTCCACCCGGGGCAGACCCTGGGTGATGTCAAGCCCCGCGACTCCACCTGTGTGGAAAGTACGCATGGTCAGCTGGGTTCCCGGCTCACCGATCGACTGGGCCGCAATGACCCCAACCGCCTCCCCGATCTCAACCAGTCGGCCGGTAGCCAAGTTGCGCCCGTAGCAGTAGCGGCAAACGCCGCTCTTGGCGCTGCAGGTGAGCACGCTGCGCACCCGCACCCGGGCCACCTGGAGCCCGGCGATGTGACGGGCCAGGGTGTCGGTAATCTCCTCTCCCGAAGCAAGCACGGTCGCGCCGTCTGGCGCTAGCACATCGGCTGCCGTGATCCGCCCCGCCAGCCGTTCCATGAAGGGTTCGCCCTCGGCGCTCAGGTCGGAGAGCCAGATACCGCCGGTCGTCCCGCAGTCCTCCTCGCGGACGATCACGTCCTGGGCCACGTCCACGAGTCGACGGGTCAGGTAGCCGGAGTCGGCGGTGCGGAGCGCCGTGTCAGCGAGGCCCTTGCGAGCGCCGTGAGTGGAGATGAAGTACTCCAGGACCGCCAGCCCCTCGGAGAAGTTGGCCTTGATCGGCATGTCGATGATTCGACCGGTGGGATCGGCCATCAACCCGCGCATTCCGGCCAGCTGCCGGATCTGCTGATAGGTACCGCGAGCGCCCGACTGGGACATCATCAGCACCGAGCTCAAGGGATCGAAGTGAGCCATGGTGGCTTGGGTGACCGACTCCGTCGCCTGGGTCCAGATCTCCACCGTCTTGGCGTAGCGCTCGTCCTCGGTGATCAGGCCGCGACGGTGCTGCATGCCGACCTCGTCGACGGCCTTGTCGGCCCCGGCGATGATCCCCGCCTTCTCAGGCGGAGTCTTGATGTCCATGGCGGAGAGGGTCACGCCCGACTTGGTGGCGTAGTCGAAGCCCAGGCGCTTGATGTCGTTGACCATCTCGGCGGTGACCTGGTTGCCGTAGAGGCGGAAGCAGTCCGCNNTGCCGCGGTACCCGGACCTGGATCGGCTGATGGGCCTCCACGACGCCCGTGTCGTAGGCCAGCAGCACCTCCTCAGGAGAGCTGTAGCGGCGCAAGCTGTGGGGGTCGTCGACCTCGAGCGGGGTCCGCAGCATGGTCAGCCAGTAGGACCCGAGCACCATGTCCTGAGTCGGCGCCACAACCGGATTGCCATCGCTGGCGGAAAGGATGTTGTTGGAGGACATCATCAGGTTCTTGGCTTCGGCGATGGCACCGCTGAAGAGCGGCACGTGGACCGCCATCTGATCTCCATCGAAGTCGGCGTTGAAGGCGGTGCAGACCAAAGGATGGATCTGGATCGCCGAGCCCTCGACCAATACCGGCATGAACGCCTGGATGCCCAAGCGGTGCAGGGTAGGCGCCCGGTTGAGCAGCACCGGGTGGTCCTGGATCACCTCGTCGAGCACGTCCCACACCTCGGGTCGAGCACGCTCGACCATGCGCTTGGCGCTCTTGATGTTCTGGGTGAACCCCTTCTCCACCAGCTCGCGCATCACGAAGGGCTTGAAGAGCTCCAAAGCCATCCGCTTGGGCAGACCGCACTGGTTGAGCTTGAGTTCCGGCCCGACCACGATGACCGATCTACCGCTGTAGTCGACGCGCTTGCCGAGGAGGTTCTGGCGAAACCGCCCCTGCTTGCCTTTGAGCATGTCGCTGAGCGACTTGAGCTTGCGGTTGCCGGTGCCAGTGATGGCCCGCCCGCGTCGGCCGTTGTCGATCAGTGCGTCAACCGCCTCTTGGAGCATCCGCTTCTCGTTGCGGACGATGATCTCCGGGGCGCCCAGCTCGAGGAGCCGCTTGAGCCGGTTGTTGCGGTTGATCACTCGGCGATAGAGGTCGTTGAGGTCGGAGGTGGCAAAACGGCCACCGTCTAACTGGACCATGGGCCGCAGCTCGGGGGGAATCACCGGCAGGACCTCAAGGATCATCCAGGTGGGGGCGGTCTCACTGGAGCGGAAGGCCTCGACGACGCGAAGTCGCTTGATCGCCTTCTGCTTGCGCTGGCCACTGGTGGAGAGGAGCTCCTCACGGAGATGGGTCGCCTCAGCGGTGAGATCGAGACCTTCCAGCATCTCCTTGACCGCGGCCGCACCCATGGCGGCATGGAAGACCTTGGGGAACTTCTCGACGTACTCCCGGTACTCGCTATCGCTGAGCAGCTGGCGGACGGTCAGCGCCTCCACCTTGGTGCGCGTGTCCTCCAACTCGGTGCGCAGGGCGCTGAGTTCCTCGTCGTCGGCGCTGCCGCTACCTTGCTGCAACTCCGCCAGCTCGGCGCGAGCTCCGGCAAGCTCCGAACCCGCCCGCTCCCGAGCCACCGCGATGGCGCCGTCGGACTCTGCGGAGATCTCTCCCAGCCGGGCGCCGAGCAACTCCTTGAGCTGGTCCTGGTGTTCCGCGGTGAGCTGGGTGCCCTTCTTGGCCACCAGCAGCTTCTCGCTCCCGTCCTTGACCACGAAGTCGGTGGGCGCCTTCCGCCCCACGGCGGCCTCGATCCGCTCCGAGAGCAGCTCAGCCGACTTCTCCAACTCCTGGCGCTGGGCGTCGGCGGTGGCCTGGAGTCCTTGCAGCTCGGTCTGGCTGGCAGCCTCCAACTCGGCGATCCGCTCTCCCGTGCTGGTTATCCGCGCCTCGGACTGCTGGCTCGCCGCCTGGCGCAGCTCCTTGATTCGATCACTACGCTCCGGATCGAGCGCCTCCACCTCCTTGGTGCGGGCCTCCTCGTCGATCCTGGTGACGATGTAGTTGGCGAAGTAGAGGACCTTCTCCAGATTACGGGGCGACATGTCGAGCAGGAGCCCAAGCCGGCTGGGGATGCCCTTGAAGTACCAGACGTGGGAGACCGGACTGGCCAGCCGGATGTGTCCCATCCGCTCCCGGCGCACCTTGCTCCGGGTGACCTCGACGCCGCACTTGTCGCAGATGATGCCCTTGTAGCGATAGCGCTTGTACTTACCGCAGTGGCATTCCCAGTCCTTGGTGGGACCGA
>PLDE01000093.1 GCA_003135035.1 Candidatus Dormiibacterota bacterium
TCTTCGCGACAAGGCGCTGGCGGTGCCCCGACTCGGCTGGGTCAACGTGCACCCCTCCCTCCTGCCCAAGTACCGGGGTCCGGAGCCGCTTTACTGGGCCATCGTCAACGACGAGGCGGAGACCGGGATCAGCTTCCAGAGGGTGGTGCGAGGCATCGACGCCGGCCCCCTCCTGCTCCAGCGTCGGGAGTCGATCCACCCGGACGACGATTCCGGCACCCTGGCCCGCCGCCTCAGCCAGCTCGGTGCCGAGTCCACCCGAGAAGCAATCGAGCTGGCTCAATCAGGAGCCGCCGGGGCGCCACTGGACCTCGACCAGGGGTCCTATTTCACCTCGGTCGGACACCGGCGCATCGATCAGGCCGATTCCGCCGCCCTGGCTGATCGACTGGTCCGGGCCGGCAACCCCAACATGCTCGCCGCCACCGAATGCGGGGGGCGGCTCTGCTACGTGGTCAAGGTTCGCCGGATACCCACCGCCGACCCATCTCCGGGTCCCCGGCTCCACTTCGCCGACGGTGATCTGCTCCTGGAGCAGACGGTGGACCGCTGCGGTTGCCATCACGGCGAGCCGGTCGGCAGCTGCCCCCACGATGAGTAGCCAGCGCCGGCAGGAGATCTCTCCGATCTGAGCGGTAGGATCGGCGCCGTGGTGCTGCCAATCCGACTCGGGCGCTCCGATCAGCACAAGCTGCTGCTGACCAAGCTCGACCGCGACTCAGGCGCCCTGATCGAGGACAGCGTCGCCCGCGAGGAGGCCCTGCAGCTGATGATCGACGGGAGCCCCCTGGCGATCTTGCTGCGCACCCCCGGCTGTGATGTTGAGCTCGCCCTGGGATTGCTTCACGCGGAGGGCGTCATCCACTGCCGGGAGGACGTCGCCGCCCTGCGCATCGCCCCCAGCGGGCAGGTGGACCTCGACGGGATACCGGTGCCGGTCCGGCTCGACCCCGAGGCGGAGAACCTGGTCGACGTCGAGCTCAGGACTCCCCTCCCCGGGGGACCGCTGGGTTGGCAGCGCGCCCTCCCCTCCTCAAGCGCCTGTGGGATCTGCGGCGCCGCCACCCTCGATGCGCTGCATGCGGTCCAGGCCAACGTGGAGGGACAAGCGACCTGGGCGGCCGGGGACCTCTATCTGCTCCCCGATCTGCTCCTCCAAGCGCAACGGGCCTTCCACTCCACCGGCGGCCTGCACGCGGCCGGATTGATGACCAAGAAAGGGGAGCCCCTGGAGGTGGCTGAGGACGTGGGTCGGCACAACGCGGTGGACAAGCTGGTGGGTAGAGCCCTGCTCCGTCGCCAGCTGCCGCTGACCGATGCCCTCTTGGTGGTGAGCGGGCGGGCCGGCTTCGAAATCGTCCAGAAGGCGGCCGCCGCCGGGATCGGCCTACTGGCCTCAGTCTCAGCACCTTCTTCGCTCGCCGTCCAGGCGGCCGAAACTACCGGACTGACCCTGGTCGGCTTCCTGAGGGGCGAACGCTGCAACGTGTACACGCATCCCGAGCGCCTGGAGTTCCGTACTGATCAGGCCGTCCGACCCGGCTGACCCGAGCGAGCCCCAGGCAGACGGCCGCCTGGGACTGCTCATCCTTGCCGGCGGGCGCAGTGCCCGGATGGGGCAGGACAAGCCCGGCCTGCCTTTTCCAGGTCCAACCGACCAACCTCTGGTCTGCCGGGTAGCAGCGGCGGTGGCTTCGGTGGCCGGCCCCCCCACAATCGCCGGCCCGCAAGACTACGGCACCGGGTGGCCGCTGGTCGGCGACGAGCCGGGACTGAGTGGCCCGGTCGCCGGCCTGATCGCGGGTCTGGCTGCCAACCCCCGCCCTCTGGTGCTGGTCTTGGCCGCTGACCTTCCCTTTCCCTCGCCCAATCTGGCGCGCGGCCTGGCGGATCTGGCCCGGAGCCATCCCCGAGCGCAGGTGATCATTCCCGAAAGGGACGGTCGACTGGAACCGCTCTTCGCGCTCTACCGCGACGATTGCCGGGCCGACCTCCTCAGCAGCGCGCGACAATTGACCAGGCGAGAAAGGGGCCCCTCGTTGCGGGGGACACTGGAGCGACTCCGGCTGCGGCGCGTGGCCGAGTCGGAGTGGCGGGTCTGGGACCCAGATGGCGACTCGTTTGTTAACTGCAACACCCCCGATGAACTGGCAGCGGCGGCGGCTCGGGTGTATAGCGGCCCGGAGCAAGGAGGGATTCGGTGAACGAGTGGTTTGACAGATACCTGAAGGCGCTCGGTGCCGCCGATGCCGTCCTTCGCCGAGAGGAAGCCAAATTGGTTTTGGAACTGGCGGCGGAGTCCGCGCACATCTCAGGCGCTCGCCAGTACGCACCTCTGGCCGCCTACCTGGCGGGCCGGGCCGCCGCCGGGCAGTCCCGCGAGGGACGCCTCAAGGTGCTTCGGGGCGCGGTCGGGGCGGCTACCAAGGCGGGGCCTGCCGGCGGCGACCTGGGCCTGGACCTGGATTCCTAGGGTTCTCTCTCCGACGTCGCGTCTAGAGGGGAATGACCTCGACGACGGTTCCCGGCTCCAGGCGCGCTCCCTTGGCCGGCAGTGCCAGCAGGGCATCGGCGCGAGCCAGGGAGAGCGTCGCGCCACTGCTCTGGGAACCCGACAGGCGAACTCCCGGCAGCCTTCCCGCTCGCGGTCGAAGCAGGACTCGGTGGAAAGTCTCCAGCCCCTCCGGCTTGTCGACTGCCTCCAGAAGCTCGGCGAACTGGGTCGAGGGCTGGGTCTTGGTGGCACCCTGCATCGCCAGGAGACAGCCGGCACCGAAGAGGATGAAGGTGACGGCGGCCGAGACCGGGTTGCCGGGCAGGCCCAGGAAGACTGCGCCTTCCAGGTCGCCGAAGGCGATGGGCCGCCCCGGGCGCATGGCAACGCGCCAGAGCCGCAGTCGACCCCGTCGTTCCACAGTGGCTCGTACGTGATCGTGATCGCCGACGCTGACGCCCCCCACGGTGGCCACGACGTCAGCGGCGGAAGCCGCCTCGATGAGGGTTTGCTCCACTAAGACGGGATCGTCTCCAATCCTCAGTCGCAACTCAATGGTTCCTCCGGCCGCTTCGATCAGCGCCTCCAAGGCCGGACCCGCGGTGTCGTAGATCTGCCCGGGTCCTAACCGCGATCCCGCCGGTCTGATCTCATCACCGGTCGTGATCAGCGCCACCCGTGGGCGCTTGGAAACAGAGATAGACGCCCCACCGGAAGCTGCCAGGGGGGCGATGTCAGTGGCTCTGATCCGGTGCCCAGCGGGGAGGATCCGGTTACCTGAGGCGAGATCCTCGCCGGCTCTGCGGATGGCGTTGCCGCGCTCGGGGCGTTCCAAGATGAGCACCTCGGTCTCGCCGCGATCGGTCCACTCGTAGGGAGCCACCGCGTCTGCACCCCGGGGCAGAGGAGCCCCGGTCATGACCTTGGCGCAAGTGCCCGGCTCAATCGAGATCGCCCCCGGGTCCATCCCGGCAGCCATCTCACCGATCACGGGAAGCCGACACGGAACCCGGCGGACGTCGCTGGCCCGAACCGCGTAGCCATCCATGGCGCTGTTGTCCCAGGGTGGCAGTAGAACCTCAGCCAGAACGTCGGCGCGGAGCACCCGACCCGCAAGGTGGCCATCCACGAGCAGGGCCTCGGCGTCGAGCTGGGGCAGGTGAGCCAGCATCTCGCGCCGGGCCCGAGCCACCGACAGCAACTCCTTGTGCGCCGCAGCCGGGAGCGGCTCAGCCCGCGGGCTCAGAGGTTGCCGCGCGCCTCCTGCTCGCGCTCGATGGCCTGGAAGAGGGCCTGGAAGTTGCCCTTGCCAAAGCCTCGGCAGCCCTTGCGCTGGATCACCTCGAAAAAGAGGGTGGGACGGTCCTCCACCGGGCGGGTGAAAATCTGGAGCAGGTAGCCATGCTCATCGCGGTCGACCAGGATGTTCAGCTGCCGGAGCCGTTCCAGGTCTTCGTCGATGGGTCCGATCCGCTCCGGCAGAGTCTCGTAGTAGCTGTCTGGCGCGCGCAAAAACTCGGCGCCCTGGCGGCGCAGCCAGTCCACACTCTCGACGATGTCCTCGCTGTGGAGGGCGATGTGTTGGACCCCGGGGCCGTGGTAATAGTCCAGGTACTCGTCGATCTGGGACCGGCGCAGACCCTTGGCGGGCTCGTTGATAGGGAAGGTGACTCGCCCCTGATTGCCACCGCGCACCACCTTGCTGCGCAGCGCCGAGTACTGGGTCGCAATGTCGTTCTCGTCGAATTCTTGGAAGACGTCGAAGCCGAAGACGCGGTTGTACCAACTGACCCACTCATCCATTCGGGTCAGCTCCACATTGCAGACGCAGTGGTCCACCAGTTGCAGTCCTGCGCCGGCCCCGCTCTTGAACTCGTCGCGATAGCCGGGGAGGAAGGTGCCGCCGTACTCAGCACGCTCGACGAAGGTGTGCACGGTGTCGCCGAAGGTGCGCACCGTCGCCAGCCGGACGGCCCCCTTGGGGTCCTCCAGGACGTGGGGCTCAGCGACCGGGCGGGCGCCTCGGCTGACCGCGTCCTGGAAGGCGGCGGTGGCATCGTCCACGGTGAAGGCGAGGGTGCGCACGCCGTCACCGTGCAGCCGGACATGATCAGCGATCTCCCCGTCCGGGGTGAGCGGCGCGGTCATCACCAGGGTGACCTCGCCCTGGCGCAGCGCGTAGGAGGCGCGGTCGCGCACGCCGGTCTCAGGACCTGAATAGGCGACCACATCGAAGCCAAAGGCGCTGCGGTAGAAATGGGCTGCCTGACGCGCGTTGCCGACGAAGAACTCGATGTGGTCGACACCCTCCAGGGAGGTCTCCCGATACTCGGGCGCCGCCAGATCGATATCGGTCTCGGCTTTCACCCTGCCGACCTCATTGGAACTAGCTGCATGACCGCCTCCTTGCGCCGCGTGGGCTGACTTCCTCAAGCGTACCGCGCGGGTGATCCCCGTGAGTTGGTGGCCAGCGGACCACTACCCTGCCCAGATGGAATCCGGCTCGTCGCCCAACTCGTTCGGGTGGCGCTGCTGCCTTCCCACCTCCGACGCGACCACCATCTCCTTGAGCTGCCCACTTGAGCCCGGGCGGCCTTGGCTGGTTGGCCGAGCCCTCGACGTTCTCCGCCAGGTGGTGGGGGTCCAGTCCGATCCCGCCGGGGAGCGCTATGCGGTCGGCCGCCGCCACGGCGCTCCTTTGATCTTGGGTGAACCTCTGCTCTGGAATGACCTCACGGTGGTCGCCGAAGCCCACGAGCCGGCCAGCGGAGCCATCGGCGAGTTCACCCTCCGACTGCCCCCCTGGTCCGAGTTGGCCGGCGCCATTCCCGAGACCGAGCTCTGGGAGGTGACCGACCGCCTGGCCGCCGAGTTCGCCGCCAGCTGCGGGATTCTCTCCGACGGTCAAGCGATCGGCTACCCCGACCTGGACCAGCCGCGACTGACCGCTCAGCGCCTGCAGCGGCGCCACCTCGGAGTCCTGGTACCGGTCACCTGGCTCGAGTTCCTCAGGCCGGGGTCGACCGCCTATCAGGTACTACCCCGGAGCGGCCTAACCCTGGTCCTGGAGTGACCCCAGGTCAGCTGGCGGGGTGTAGACCCTGAGCCTGGCGGCGCTTGGCTGCGCTCGCCGAGATCAGCTCGAGGATGCACCGGTTGGCGTTCTGGGCAGTCAACTCGGCGGGGTCTAGGGCGGGCGCCACCTCGACCACGTCCATGGCCACCACCGTGGTGTCGAGAGTCACCTCGCGGATGGCCCGCAGGAGGTCGGCCGGGTTGAGCCCGCCCGGCTCCGGTGTCCCGGTTCCGGGGGCAAAGCCAGGGTCGAGGACATCGATGTCGACCGAAAGGTAGATGAACTCGGGGCCGTCCAGCGCTTCGGCGATCGCTCGCCGCATCACCTCGCTGATCCCGAGCCGCCAGATCTCGTCCATGAGGTGCCAGCGCATCCCCTCTTCGGCCATCCAGGCCAGCGTCTCCGGCTCTGGCCAGTAGCCGCGCAGCCCGATCTGCAGGAACCGGTCGCCGCGCACCGCGCCGGACTCGATCAGCCGGCGCATCGGCGTGCCGTGCCCGTACAGCGCGCCGAACTGGGTGTCGCCGGTGTCGGCGTGCGCGTCGNNGCGTGAGCATCGAAGTGGACGACTCCGAGTCGACCCCGGCCGACCACATCGGCCACCGCCGTCGCCGAGGGAAGCGTCACCGAGTGATCGCCGCCGATGACGACCGGGACGATCCCCCGCGAGGCGACCTCATGGACCCGCTGACGGATCGCCTCGTGCGACGGCTGCACCAATCCCGGGTGACAGACAGCGTCGCCATAGTCGACCACCGTCATCTCCTCCAGGGGGGCCACCTCAAGGTCCAAGTGCCACTCGGAGGGCTGGTAGTTGGCCACCCGGACGGCCCGGGGGCCGAACCGGGCGCCTGGCCGGTAGCTGGTGGAGTCGTCCCAGGGGGCGCCCACGATCGCGAAATCCGGCTTCCAGTCGTCGAGCTCCTCGGGTTCGCTGAGCTGAGCCACCTTGGCGAATGAGGCCGGCCCCAGGTAGGAGGCACCGTCCATCTGACGGCGGAGATTGGGCGCTAGCTCAGGACGCGCCAAGGTCAGGCTCGCCCGGGCGCGACCCGTGCTTGGCGGCGAGCGCTCCAAATCCGGCATATCGGCATTCGGCCGCCCATTATCACCTTCNNGCGGAGGAACCGGCTCCAGGCGCTCCACCCTGACCCGTCCTTCCAGTCCCAGATAGACATCCATGATCCTCTCCAGGATCTGCTCGAAGGCACTGGGGTCCCAGCCCTCCACCAACTCTCGCATCCGCTCGCGGTGGCGGGCTGCGATCTGAGCTACCACCTCCCATCCCCGGTCGGTCAGGCTGAGCACGACGCGGCGCCGGTCAGGCGGCCAGGGGGAGCGGGCAATCAGCCCCGACTCAAGCAGAGAGCGACTGAGCACCGAGATGTGGGCTCGGCTGGAGGCCAGCTGCTCGACCAGGTCCTGCTCCTGAACCCCCTCCAAGCCCGCGCCACCGAGGACCAGGACGGCGTGGTAGCCAAGCGGGGTCAGTCCTGCCTCCGAGGCGGCTGCGTCGAGCATGGTCAAAGCCCGCCGGAAGACGTAACGAAGCTGACTTCGAAAGGCGAGCTGTTCCAGCAACTCGGGTCCGACGCCAGGGGGCAGGTCCCCTGGCGCAGGCGGCGGTTCTGGCACTGGGATCAAGCGCTGATGACGACGGGAGTGCCGTAGGACGTCCAACTATAGGCCCAGGCCAGCGCCGCCAGCGGTGTGTGCACGCAGCCGTGGCTAGCGTCGGCGAGATCGTCCTGGCTGCCCGGGCCAAAGGCATCTAGGGGCTCCCAGGGAGCGTTGTGGATGTAGTAGCCCCCGGAGAGAAACTCCATCCCGTAGGAGGCCAGGAAGGGTGTGTAGTAGTTGGCTGAGCCGGGTGCATAGCCGGATATGAACTCCAGCGGGCTTGCTTTGACGTACACCGAGAAGGTCCCGGTAGGAGTGTTCTCCCCGGGTCGGCCGGTGGTCACGGGGGTCGCGTTGACCGCACAGCCGTTGTCATAAAACACCATCTCTTCAAGGGATAAGGAGATGTAGATGGCTTTCCCGGCGATGCTCGTGTGCCCGCACCCATCGGCCGCCAGAGCCGCTTGCACCTTGCCTTGGTCGCTCTTCAGCCCACTCTGGGCGGCGCTCAACTGAGTCACGTCGGTGGCGGAGGCGAGGGCGGTCTTGGCGGCCATGTATTGGCTCTGGTAGGTGGCCGCGTTGGGGACGTTCTCAAAAGATGCTTGGTCGACCGAGCCGAGCAGCGTCTCCCGGGCGGTTTCGAGCTGCTCCTGCAGTCCAAGCTCGGCCCGCAGCGCCAGCAGTTGTTGGGCCAGACTGTTGCTCCGTGTAGTCGTCGGTTGGCCGGCAGCGGTGGCCTTCTGTAGGGCGGCGAGAGCCGCCGGTACCTGCAAGTCACTGAGACCGGCCGCCTTGGCTAGGGCCTCAGCTTGGGTTGCCTGCCCAGCCAAGCCGGAAGCATTCAGGGTGACCGCGGCCGCGTCGGTCGCCTCCGCTGCCTGGGCAGCTGCCTCCACGGTGGTCAGCGTCACCCTCCACCTGGTGCTCAATCCCTCCAGCTGGGCNNGAGCCAGACCTGGTTTCCGGCGACGAACGTCCGGTACTGCGTGAGAACCGAGCGAGCCGTGGTCCGGCGCTCTGCGACTGCCGCCGCAAACCGGCTCTGAGCCGAGCCGCGGACGGAGGCGATGGTGGCCTGCCGAGGTTGCAGCCAAAACGTCGGAGAGAACCAGGCTTGGTTCTGGACTCGGGCCAGCTCACGGTGAAGTGGCCGAAGGGCGCTGGCCGGGACCCCC
>PLDE01000298.1 GCA_003135035.1 Candidatus Dormiibacterota bacterium
GCTACTTGAGCAGCCGGGACATCCGGCGGTCGGCCAGCGGCTTGCCCCCGGTCTGACAGGTCGGGCAGTACTGCAGCGCCCTGGATCCGTAGGCCACCTCAAAGATGGTGTCGCCACAGGAGGGGCAAGGCAATCCGGTGCGGCCGTGAACGCGCATGGCTGCCCGCTTGTCGTCCTTCAGGTCGGCCGGACCGCGGTCACTTCTAGCCGTCACCGCGGCTCTGAACAGATCGATTAGGGCCCGATGAAGGGTGAGCACCTCGGCCGGCGGAAGGCTGCGAGCGCTCCTGAAGGGCGAGATCCGGGCGGCGTGGAGTGCCTCGTCCGAGTAGGCGTTGCCGATCCCGGCGATAAGAGACTGGGTGGTGAGCGCGGACTTGACGGTCCCCCGGGCGCTCGCGAGAAGTCGTCGCAGCGTCTGGCTGTCGAAGGCGGGGTCCAGGGGGTCGATGCCGAGGCCAGCGACGCCAGGGATCCACTCTGGATCGCTGACAACCCAGAGCGATACCCGCTTGGCCGTACCTGCTTCCGTGAGATCGAGGCCCGGGCACGCCTGGCCATCCTCCCCGGCACTGAACCCCAGCCGTAACGTGATCGGGCTACGGCCCGGTCGGGCCGGCGCCCCGGGCACTTGGTCGTACCACCTGATCCAGCCACCTCTGGCAAGGTGGATCACGAGCCAGACGCGATCGGTCTCGAGACACAGATATTTGCCCCGCCGCCGCCACGCCACGGCTCGGGCGCCCAAGAGAGTCTCGAGGCGAGGCTCAACCGTCTTGAGAGCGGAGAATGACGCCAACTCGAGACGGGCGATGTCGCTGTCCCGGGTGCGAAAGTCGAGAAAGCGCGCCAGCGCCTCCACCTCAGGCAACTCAGGCATCTAAGTGCTCCCGTCCGGGGCTCGTACTGGTAACTGTCGCCCGCCGCGAGGCCTTGCCGACGCACGGCTGGGTGGTACCCCGCTGGTCGTAACCGCCTAGCTGGGCTGTTGGATGTCCAGGGTGCTGGACGACTCGAGGACGACCTGGGTCCCGAGTAGGGGTGCTAACGGATGTGCCACGTAAGTGACCGTGACGGTGAAACTGTCGGGACTCGTTAGCGATGGATGGCCCACCACCGTGATGGAGGCTGTTCCCGCCTGAGCAGCCTGCACCAACTCGTTGGGGTTGGTAGCGCTGACGCACAACTCATTGGTATTAACGGGGAGGATATTAGCGGCCCGCTGCACCGCAGTCTCGATCGCCTCGGGCGTGTTCGACTCGCAGCTTCCCGTGACGATCGGTGTCTGGACCAGGACCTCGCGGGCTCCGCCCTGAGCTGCGTCGTTCACAGCCGAACTCTGGAAGAACAGATAACTGGCCGCGATGACCCCCAGCACGACGGCAAAGAACACGGGAGCCACCAGCGCAAATTCAACCATCCCCTGGCCACGGCGCAGCTTAGTCATTTCGCTACTGGGTCAGGATCGCGCCCGACCCCTTGATCCCGGGAATCTGATAGGTGCTGCCGGTCACGTTCAGGTCGGTATAGCCCTGGGTCTGGAAGAGGTCAACGATGGCAAGTCCCTGGATCGTAACTTGACACTTCGCCGCGTCGGAACAGGTCTGCCCAGTGGATGAATCAATACCGAAGCCCGCCACCAACATCCCGCCATTAAGGAACGGCAGAGATGACGCTGCTCCCCAGTACTGCGGGTTATTGTTGGGGGGAACGATGTCCTGCCCCCCCTGGTCACTGTTGTCGTAGACGATTCCGGAGATGTTGATCATGGCCGTATCGCCCAGAAAGGAGTCAAATCCGATGTTGCCCCGGATGCTCGGGTCCTGCCAGATGGCGTAGCCCGTCCACGATCCGGTCTGCGGTGGTGTCAGGGTGATGGAGCCTTGCCCACCCATTTCCAAACTGTCATTAAGCCCCTGAGTTGACGTGGCTGGCGAGGCCGTGGTGACCGAGTTCTCGTCGTCGCCGGTAGTCCCGATGTACGGTTCACCGCTTCCCGCATTGGGCACGGCCTCAACAACGGTGTTGCCGTCACTCTGGACCACCGAAACCCCGCTCACCGAGGCGGACGGGTTCTGAGTCACCAGGGTCACGTCGTTGCCGGTCACAGCGTCATGGGTGGTCGGGCGGATGGTAAGGCCCTGCTCAAAGACAAATATGCCGGGGTCAGCGTCGTTGGTAATGTTGTCTCCGGCTGCCTGGCTACAGTTATCGAAGACGGCTTTACCGGTGATGTTGACCGAATAGGTGTAGACACCAGGAAGGTAGTTGCCCCCGGTGGTCATGCTGGGATTGGTGTAACTCGTCGGTTGCGACTGCCCCGGGCACTCGGCGTGATAGTACTGCCCGCTGCTGTTGGTCGCCAGCGGATTCGGGACCCCGTTCGAGGTCACCGGGTCGGTGGTGATCTGAGTGTGCCCACCGCTCCACGAGTCGTACTGGATGGTGGTGTCGTTCGCGCTGCAATGACTAGACGGTCCGTTCGGGGGTATAGGGCTGAAGCACCAATCGAAGGGCGGGTTAGCGACCGACTCGATGTCGCCCTCCACGTTCATGTCCCCGTCCTGCTTGCCATCGATCACGTCGGGAGCGCCACCCCACCAGGATGAGGCGCCCTGATCGGTGGTGTACCCGTTGGCGTTGTCGTAGATGGTGCCGTCAACAGTGAACAAACCGTTGCCGGCTTCGAGAATGGTGTGGGCCCCGTTCTCGGCCAAACCAACGATGCTGGTCAGTGGTCCCGGGCCCGCCGCAGCTTCGCTCAGAGCATCAGCCCCAGCGGCAGTCTGCAGACGGGTGACGCCCATAATTTGCTCGATGAAGGGTGGCCACTGAGGCTGGACATCCACGTGGACACCGCAGGCCCCGTCCACTGCAGGACCGCCGACCACGACGGCGACCGATGGTGAGAACGCTTTACCCAGGTCATTCAGGTAGTAGGCGGTCCAATGCTCAATCCCGGCACTGCTGTCGGCATCCGGCGCATTGGCGTTAACCAGATCGTCGATGACGCTGCTGATCTGGGTCCCGTCCTCCAAGTCGCCGCCGTTGTCCGTACAGTTCACTTGGAGGGCCTGCGCCGCCGCGATCGCTGCGA
>PLDE01000185.1 GCA_003135035.1 Candidatus Dormiibacterota bacterium
TGGCTTCGGGGTGGACCCCGCGAGGGTAGGGCGCGGCTCGATCAGATCTAGCTCTTGGTAAGAGACCTTATCAGCAACTAGTGTCGATCCGGGCGGGAGCCGGTGTCTCCCCGTCCCCGGGGGTCAGAGGCGCGGTTCCGGAGCTGAGGCAATCAGGAGCCGGGCATTAGCGACGTGAGACGGGACCGCTAAGCGGACTTACCCGGGAGCGCCGGGCGGCCTGGTCTGGCGTCTGGCCGGCGCTGACCACTGCGCCCAGTAAGCTGCCCCCGTGGAGGTTTCCGGGAAGGTCGTCATCGTGACGGGGGCGTCGTCGGGAATGGGTGAGGCGACCGCGCGGCTGGCCCACGAGCAGGGCGCTCGACTGGTACTCGCCGCGCGTCGCAGCGATCGCCTCTCCGTCCTCGCGGGGGAGCTTCCGGGAGCCCTGGTGGTGCGGACGGATGTGACCTCGGCTCCGGCAGTGGACGAGCTCCGAGACCGAGCCCTGGCTGAGTTCGGCACCATCGATGTGCTCGTCAACAACGCTGGCCAGGGTCTCCATGTGCCCCTGCTGGAGGTGGACCAGGGTGACTTCCAGGCTGTCTGGGAACTCAACGTGATGGCGCCCTTGGTGCTGATGCAGGCGGTGGTCCCGGCGATGGCTGCTCAGGGGTCGGGGGTCATCGTCAACGTCAGCTCGGGCACCTCGCTGCGGGTCATCCCTGGGCTGGGTGCCTACGCGGCTACCAAGTCGGCCCTGAATATGCTTTCCCAGGTGGCCCGGGTGGAGCTTGGCCCGAAAGGGATTGTCGTGTCCCTGGTCTATCCCGGCATCACCGACACGGAGTTTCATCTGACGCTGCGGGCGGGGCGGTTCTCCGGGGGTGCGGCGGGCATCCCCGCAGCTTCGCCCAAACTGGTGGCGGAGACGATCCTGGACGCCATCCGCACGGGCCAGGCTGAAGTCGGCGTTCCCCATGCAGCTCCGAACTGACCCAGTTCCGAACTGGGCCAAGGGACGGCCGCGGCCGTCCACCCGTAACGTTCACGGAACGGCTGGGGAATAGTCTTGGCGGGCTTACCGGCCAGAATCTAAATCACCTGCGGGGGATCCCCCATGGTTGCCAGCGCGACGGAGACAGCGGGAAAAGGATGGTCCCGCCTGTCGTCACTTGCGGTCGGCATTGGGACGATCACTTTCTGCGCGGGTGTGGCGCTCGTCGTTCTCATCGACCGAGCCTTTGGGGTGCAGGATTCGCTCTGGGTCGCGATCTGGGTCTGCTCACCAGTCGTGGGCGCGCTGACCGCCGGGCTACGGCCGCGGAGTGCTGTGGGTTGGCTACTGCTGGCGCTAGGCGTAGTCGGGGTGGGCAGTCAGTACGCGTACGCGTACACGCCGGCGCGGCCGATAACTGATCTCCAAGCTCTGGTCGTCGCCCTAGACAACCCTCTCCTCCTGCTCGCCATCCTGGTGGCGGCTCTGTTGATTTTCGTATTCCCAAGCGGCACCCTGGCGCCCGGGTGGAGGCGCTATTTGGTGGTGGTCGGAGGAGCTAACTACGCGATCGTCTTCGCCGCCTCCTTGTTCACTCCCACGCTCTCGTCAGACGCCCCCTACTACCACAATCCGCTCAGCGTGAACGCACTCAACCAGCCCGTCAACATTGTGGCCCACGTCGGGATAATCACGATGGTGGGTGTGCTGTTGGTCGTTTCCTGGGACACGGGCCGCAGGCTACTGCGCGCTCGCGGTGTGGCCAGGCAGCAGTTCAAGTGGCTGGCTTATGCCAGCTTTCTACTGTTTCCATCGATCCTTTTCGCAATCGTCGCGCCGGCGCAGTGGTGGTGGTCCCCATTGCCCCTGGTGGTCACCGCCAATGCTCTGGCGGCCAGCATCGGTCTCTCAATCGTGCGCTACCGGCTCTACGACATCGACCGGGTGGTGTCACGCACCGTCGCCTACCTGATCATCGTTGGGCTCCTAGGCGGCGTCTATGCGGGCTCCGTTCTGCTGATGACTTCGGTGCTTCCGCTGCGGGGGAGCGTCAGCGTGGTGATCGCGGTACTGATAGCGGTGGCATTGTTCGCTCCGGTGCGGTCGCGGGCACGGGCGGCGGTCGACAGGCGTTTCAATCGCTCGCGTTACAACGCCCAGGCGGTGGTGGATGCGTTCGCTGGCCGTGTGGTTGAGCAAATCACCCTAGAAGCCATCACGATTGATCTGCTCGACGCCGTCGATCAGACAGTCCAGCCCAGCCACGTGAGTCTCTGGCTCCGCTGAGGGATTCGGTGGGCGACCGTTGCTCGGTGGTGGTACTGGGGCGCTAGCCGGGGCCGATTGGATCTCCCAGCGGGTAAGCGATGTCGCAGATGAGCTCATCGTCGGTGAGGTCCTCTGGATCGGCGAGATAGACCTCACGACACGAGAGCCGCCTGCCAGGCCGGGAAATAACCTCGGGTGAGCTGGCAACCGCGTCGTAGGCGGCCAGGATTGCCGGGTATTCCCATTGCGCCTTGGTGATCGTGGTGAAGGCTTCCTCGTGCGCCGCTTCCGTGCGGATGCCCACGAATTCGCTCGGTGCCACAAGGTCCGAGCAGGCTAGGGCCGCCTCCAACGGTCCATCATTTTCGTGGTCTACCACGCCGTGAAAGATGAGCGTGAACGGTCCCGTGGGCGACACTCCTCCCAAGTGGTTTGCAAAGACATCCTTTGCCTCGAGCACGAAGGCGTCTGTCTCCGAGGCCAGCAACCGGCGCTGGATCGACATGACTCGCCGAGCGGGCACGCTGCGGGTCCGGATTGTGAACATGGGGAGGTCCTCCTTTCTCAAAATCGCCTGTACGTGGCCAATCAGGGCTCTCTGGCTCGTGTGCTGAGCCTCCAGTTGGTGCAAGTGCCGTTTCAGTCGCTGGCTGGCGAGGTCGGGCTCTTGGTCGAGATCTGCGAGCAGTGCTCCGATCTCCAAGAGACTCATATCGGTACCCCGCAACATGGCGATCAGGCGCGCCCTGGGCAGCTGATCGGATCCGTAGCGCCGGTACCGGCTGGGCGAGGCTACGTCGAGCGGAAGAAGAAGACCGAGTCCCTGGTAGATTCGAAGCGCCTTGGCACTAAGCCTTGAGCGTCGAGCGAACTCACCGCTGCTGAGAAGTTCTGGGGTCGGCTCCCTTGCCATGTCGGGATCTTCCTGCCTGCCCCAAGGGCGAGGTCAAGGGCTCGTCGTCACGGAGTTCGGGATTCGTCCCCTCTTGAGTCGTCCACGGCTCCGATCCACCGCCACGCCCTCTTTTATAAGGAGCTCGGCCTGGCGGGGCTCATGCCCGGGCACGAGCCTGCCCTGGCTGTTGACGACCCGCCACCAGGGCAGTCCCTCCGATTGCGCCAGGACCCGCCCGACGGCACGGGCCGCTCCCGGGAAGCCGGCCAGAGTGGCGACCTCACCGTAGGTGAGCACTTCGCCGGGGACGGTGTCCAGCAGGACCAGGGTGACCGCCCCTATCAGAGACCGGCCTGTGCGGGTAGCCATCCACTCAATCTAAGGGGGAGGTCTCGATCTAGAACTCCCCGCTGCCCAGGCGTGACTCGGGAGTCGCCATGTCAGAGCCGTGTCCTTCTCTCTATCCTCGCCCTGTGGTCTTCACCGGGGCGGACATCGCTCAGATTGACGTCGACGCAGCCATTGAACGGGTCACACCCCGGATCCATCGAACCCCCCTCCTCCACTCGCTCCTGCTCGACCAGCGTGTTGGGGGCCGCGTCTGGCTCAAGGCAGAGAGTTTCCAGCGTGCTGGTTCGTTCAAATCCCGGGGCGCCTTCAACGCGGCCCTCTTTGGACTCGAGGGGGGCGATCAGCGCGGTCTCCTCGCGATCTCCTCTGGCAACCACGGCCAAGCCGTTGCCTTGGCGGCGGCCGAGTTGGGGCTGGCGGCGGCGGTGGTGATGGGCGCCAAGTCCTCGCCGGTGAAGAGGGCCGCCATCCGCGCCTACGGGGCGGAGGTCATCAGCGAGGGGGTCACCCTCGCCAACCGGGAGGAAGTGGCCGAGGAACTGGCTTCGCGGCGGGGTTTGCGGCTGATCCATCCCCACGACGACCCCCAGGTGATCTCAGGGCAGGCCACGGTCGGCTGGGAGCTGGCCGCCGATCTGCAGAGCCGGGGTGTCACCGACCCCCTGGTCTTGGTACCGCTGGGAGGAGGCGGTCTGCTGAGCGGAGTGGCCCTCGCCCTGCATCGCTTCCTCCCTCGGGCGACGGTTGTCGGCGTGGAGCCGGAGGCCGGTAATGACGGTCTTCTCTCGCTCCAGTCGGGATCCCGCGTGACCCTGCCGGGGGAGGTGGATACGGTGGCCGATGGTGCTGCGACGATGAGGCTGGGCTCCCTCTGCTGGGAGGTGATCAAGCGAGAGATCGAGAACATCCTGACTGTCTCGGACGCGCAGATCGGCGAGGCCTGCTGGTGGCTTTGGAGTCGGTGCAAGCTGGTGGTCGAGCCCACCGGCGCTCTCGCGGTAGCGGCCGCCCTGTCTCGGATCGGCTCCAGCCCGCCTCCGGAGATTGTCTGCATTCTTTCAGGCGGAAACTGCCTGCCCGGGCAGATCGCCGAGTTGGTTGGCGTGGGCCCGGAGATGGCCTAGCTAGCCGACCTACCCGCTGGCAATGGCCAGGGGCCAGGCAGTCAGGTCAGCAAGCGCTCGATTCTGGCCATCCCCTCCTCCAGCTTCCCGTCCGCCAGGGCGTAGGAGAGGCGGAGGTAGCCTGGGGTTCCGAAGGCCTCCCCAGGCACGACGGCCACCTTGGCCTCATCCAAGAGCAGGGCCGCCAGCTGGTCCGAGGTATCGATTCGGCGGCCGGCGATCTCCCGCCCCAGCACCCCGGCCACGGACGGGAAGACGTAGAAGGCACCATCCGGCGGCGGGCACTCAAATCCGGGAAGTCTCTCCAACCCGGCGAGAATCAACTCTCGGCGGCGGGCAAAGGCCTGGCGCATGGTTTCGACCGACCCGGTGCCGGAGCGTAGGGCGGTGAGCGCAGCCCACTGAGAGACGTTGCTGATGTTGCCGCACACGTGTGATTGCAGATTGCTGCTGGCAGCGATTACCGGCTCCGGCCCCAGCATCCATCCCACCCGCCACCCGGTCATGGCATATGACTTGGACATTCCGTTGAGGCGGATGGTTTGCTCGGCCAGCCTCGGTACGACCTCGGCCAACGAGTGAAAGGAGACGTTGCCGTAGGTGAAGTTTTGATAGATCTCATCGCTGACCACCCACAGGCCCCGTTCTTCCAACCAGCTCCCCAGAACCGCCATCTGATCCTCGGGATACATGGCCCCGGTGGGGTTGGAGGGTGACACAAAGAGCAGAGCCTTGGTCCGAGCGGTGCAGCGCCTCTCCAGGTCTTCGACCGAGACGCGATAGCCGCGGGTCTCGTCGGCGGGCACGACCACCGGCACCCCACCGGCCAGGGTGATCGCTTCCGGGAAGGTCACCCAGTAGGGGCTGGTGATGAGGACCTCGTCCCCGGGGTCGATCAAGGTGGCAAAGGCGTGGGCCACCGCCTGCTTGGTACCGCTGGTGACGAGAACATTGGCGGCGGTCAGAGGCGGGCCCCCCCGGGCACTGGTGGTGGCCGCGATTGCCTGGCGAAGCTCGGGCAGGCCAGCGGCTGGTGTGTAGTGCTGCATGCGTGGGTCCTGGCAGGCGGCCATGGCTGCCTCCACCACCTCGGGCGGGGTCGGGAAGTCAGGCTCTCCGGCGGCGAAGGAGACGATGTCCTCCCCGGCTGCCATGAGCTCGCGCGCCCGCCGCTCCATCGCGAGGGTGGCCGATTCGGCAATCGCTCCAACGCGGCGCGAGATGCCCGAGCGGGTCGCGACGGGCTGACCCATACAATTCCTCTGGTGACTACCGGTAGTGGCTCACGATACCGCATACCACAGCATCTTCTCCCCCAGGACGGCCGCTTCGGCTGTGGCCCTTCCAAGGTACCGGCTTCTGCGCTGGAGGCACTGGCCGGAGCGGGCGGCGAACTGCTCGGCACCAGCCACCGCCAGCCACCGATCAAGGATCTGGTCCAGCGGGTCCGGACGGGCATCACCACCCTGCTGGGCGTTCCCGAAGCCTATGA
>PLDE01000146.1 GCA_003135035.1 Candidatus Dormiibacterota bacterium
CAGGTCCTGTTCGACTGCGCCGATGGGTACACCGAGAGCCTGATTTTGGACCAGGCCATGGCGCCTAGCACCCTGCTCGCCGACCGACTGAATGGGGCACCTCTCACCGCCCTGCACGGGTTCCCGGCCCGAGTCCTGGTGGTCGACCACTACGGAATGAAGAATCCCAAGTGGCTGACGAGCATCAAGCCCTCGCCAAGACCATATCTGGGGTACTGGGAGCAGCAAGGCTGGAACGCCGGCGCCTACCCGCACATCTTCTCGCGCTTCGACTTTCCCTCCGGAAACATCTCCCTCAGCGCCGGGCGCCGCTACCTCTTGACTGGTGTCGCCTACGCCGGCACCAATGGCATCTCCCAGGTCGAGGTGAGCGTCGATGGAAGCCGCAACTGGGCCAGGGCTGAACTCAGGACCCCGCTCTCCCCATACACCTGGACGCTTTGGAGCTTCCCCTGGAATCCGGCCGCCGGCTTCTACACCCTCCGGGTGAGAGCCCGTGACGGCCAGGGCAACTACCAGCAACCGGGTCAGGGTCAGAGCTACCCGAACGGGGCGAGCGGGTATCAGCAACTGACCGTGCTGGTGCGCTAGCCGGCCTCGTCAGATTCGAGGCGGTCGGTTACCGAAGAGCAGGCTGCCGATTCTCACCTCGGTGCTGCCCTCGACGATCGCCATCTCAAAGTCCCCACTCATGCCCATGCTCAAGGTCGCCAGCGGCAGTCCACTGGCCGCTCTCAACCTATCCAGGATCTCTCGGGCCGCTGCGAAGGCGGCCCTCGGGCTGGCCGGATCCGCCACCGTCATTAGCCCCTGCACCTCGATCCCCTCCAGCGCGCCAATGGTGCTGAACTCGTTGAGCAGCTCTTCGGGTTGGAACCCAGTCCGGCGGGGCAGCCCGGTCAGCTCCACCTCACACAAGACCGGTAGTCGTTCTTGGCCTTGTCGCGCGCGCGACAGCTGTTGGGCCAACTCCAGACTGTCCATGCTCTCGACGCAGGAGAAGAGCCCGGCGGCGCGCCCGGCCTTGTTGCGCTGGAGGTGGCCGAGCAGGTGCCACTGGACGGGCTTGTGGGAACCGGCGTCCAGGGAAAGGGACTTGGCCGCACACTCCTGGAGGTAGTTCTCCCCGAGGGCGAGCTGTCCCGCTCTGACTGCCATCTCGACGGCTTCTAAGGGATGTCCCTTAGTCACCGGGAGCAGTGACACGCTGGCCGACGGCCGCTGCGCCCGGCGCTCGGCCTCACGGATCGCTGCCTGAACTTCTTCCAGCCGCTCCGAGAAGGCCGCTGTCGTCAGTGGGCGGACGTCCGGCGGGTGCGCTTGGCGGGGACCCCATCGCTGGCGCGGGAGAGGAGGTGATCAATCTCATTGCGCACTTCGGAAACGTCCCGGAAAGAGCGGTACACGGAGGCGAAGCGGACGTACGCCACATCGTCCAGCTTGCGCAGGTGCTCCATCACCAACTCGCCCACCTCGACGCTAGGCAACTCGGACTGTCCCCGGCCGCGGAGCTCGGCCTCGATCTCTTCGACCATCTGCGAGATCACCGTCGGCGAGATATCGCGCTTCTTGCAGGCGTTCATCAGTCCCTGGAAGAGCTTGGCCCGGTCGAAGTCCTCGCGCCGACCGTCCTTCTTGACGATGTAGAAGGGGATCGACTCGATCCGCTCGTAGGTGGTGAACCTCTTGCCGCAGCTGTTGCAGGCGCGCCGGCGGCGGATCGCCTCGCCTGTCTCCGAGTCCCGAGAGTCCACCACCCGCAGGTCGTTGTGATTGCAGTAGGGGCAGCGCACAATGGCTCCTCGTCACTTGGCCGAGCACGCAAATATAGGTGAAGCTGACTCATTGTATACCTCATCTAGTGCTTTAGCATCCCCGGCAAGGCCGAGTTGTGTCCGCCGCGGCGGACCGCGCGAACACTAAGTAGGCTCGGTCTCCTCTGGACCCCAACCGGTAGGACGCCTTGCGAGCGCTACCGTTGGGGCCCCTTGAGCAGTGACAGCGGCGGACGCGTCGTCAGACGTTGACCCGGCTCATGTCCGAGTAGCGGTCTCCGCGAACTGCCCCGATCGGGAGCGCTTCGTCGAGCGCCTCCAAGGTCTCCGGATCCAACTCGAGATCCACCGCTTCCACGTTCTCCTCCAGGTAGCGGCGCCGCTTGGTGCCGGGGATGGCGACCACGTCGTCGCCTTGATGAAGGACCCACGCCAGGGCCAATTGGGCGGGAGTTGCCCCTTTGGATTCGGCAATCTCGCGGACTCGATCGGCTAGGCGCAGGTTGTGCTTCCGGTTCTCCCCCATGAAGCGGGGGTAGCGATCGCTGCGAAAGTCATCTGCGGCGAGGTCGTCGAGCGCGTGCGGCGGGGCAGCAAGGAACCCTCTGCCCAGAGGGCTGTAGGAGACGAATCCGATCCCCAGCTCACGCAGGGTGGGGAAGAGCTCTGTCTCCGGCTCTCGGCTGAAGAGCGAGAACTCGGTCTGCAGCGCGCTGATGGGATGGACGGCATGGGCGCGGCGGATCGTCGCCGCTGCGGCCTCGGAGAGACCGAGGTAGCGGACCTTCCCCTGCTCCACCAGCTGAGCCATGGCGCCGACCGTCTCCTCAATGGGCACGTCGATGTCCACCCGGTGCTGGTAATAGAGGTCGATGTAGTCGATCTCGAGGCGGGTCAGCGACGCTTCGCAAGCTTGGCGCACGTACTCGGGACGGCCATTGATGCTGATGAACGAACCGTCCTCACCGCGCTGGTTGCCGAACTTGGTCGCGATTACGACGTCCTCGCGTCGACCCGCAATCGCTGCGCCGACCAGGCGCTCATTGTGGAAGGGGCCATACATGTCCGCCGTGTCAAGGAAGGCGATTCCCAGCTCGAGCGCGCGGTGAATGGTGGCGATCGACTCGGCGTCGTCGGTGGGGCCATAGAACTCTGACATGCCCATGCATCCCAGACCCAGTTCTGTCACCACCAATCCCTGAGTGCCTAAGCTGCGTTGCTGCAAATTCCTCTCCTTGTTGGTAACTCGCTCCGGCGCTGCGGACGCGGTCGGCGGGAGCGCCTCGGATCGAGCGCGTGACCACGCTAAAAACCCTACTTAATTGGGGAATACTGACTAATAGTTCAGGCCGACATCCCCGCTCCTGCGGCCACCGCCCGCCGTCATGTCGCCGCGAGAACGCCCACCGGGCAACTGACTCCTGTCCCGCCGACGCCGCAGTAGCCATTCTTGTTCTTGTCGAGATATTGCTGGTGGTACTCCTCGGCGTAGTAGAAGGGGCCGGCCTCGACAATCTCGGTCGTTATCTGTCCCAGACCCGCCGCAGTGAGAGCTTTCTGGTACTGCAGCCGCGAGGCCTCCGCGACCGTGCGCTGTGCTTCGCTGCCGACCAAAATGACCGACCGGTACTGGGTGCCGACATCGT
>PLDE01000087.1 GCA_003135035.1 Candidatus Dormiibacterota bacterium
GGCGCTACTGAGGGCGCGGAGCAGGCAGTCGACCGCGCCCGTCGCCCTGGGTCGACTTCGGCCGGCGGTGGTAAGCTGCGCGTGGAGGGCTCCGTGCGCGTCAAAGATGCGATGTCCACAGACCTGCTTGTGGTCGGGACCGCCGTCACGGTCGCTGAGGCCGCTCGCCTGATGCTGAAGCGCCGCGTGGGCGCCGCGATCGTGGTCGATGAAAGCATCCCCGGGCCGGGCATCATCACCGAGCGCGACGTGATGCGAGCGGTCGGCGACGGGCGCGACCCCGAGGCGACTCCGGTGGAGGAGTGCATGACCTTCGTGGCCCGCACAGCGACTACGGACTGGGACCTCGACACCGCCGCCGAGCAGATGATCATCGGCCATTTCCGCCACCTTCTCGTTGTCGACGAGCAGGGACGAATGGTCGGCATCGTGTCGATGCGCGACATCGTGGGCGCGCACACCCGTGCCGCGCACGGCTCCGACGCGCCTGCGGCGGCCGCTACCCCGCACTCTTAGTGCGCGATGAACCCGGATTATACGAATCCGGGTCAGCCGCTCTCTAGAAGCGACTTCCCCAATTAGCCGCTGCTGCTGATCTCCANNCTCCTAGCGGTGTTTGTGAATCCGCTGCCCGGGCCGCCTGACAGGTGGCCGACTCGTCTCCAGGGATCTCGCTGTGGTTCCGGAGCGATACCCTTCGGTGTAGGTGATCAGTTGACGGTGCATTCCCGAGCAGAGGGCGGCCCATAGCCAGCGATGGCTCGTCAGGCCATTCCGCGGCCTTTTTCGGCGAGCAGCGTGACTATTGGTGGAATCAGGACTTCCTCGAGCTGATGGTCGCCCGCCTGGGACTCGGGGCGGTGCGATCTGTTCTCGATGTGGGATGCGGCTTGGGCCACTGGTCTCGGGAGCTGGCCCGAGTGCTGCCCCAGGTAACCGAGATCACGGGTGTCGACCCCGACTCGTCGTGGGTCAAACAGGCACGCTTGACTGTTGATGAGGGGGCCGCCGCCAAGACCACGGTAGTGCAGGGGCGGGGCGAGAACCTTCCCTTTCCGGACGGGCAGTTCGACCTTGTCACCTGCCAGACCGTGCTCATCCACGTGCCCGATGTGGTAGCTGTCCTGCGTGAAATGGGTCGTGTCGTCAGGCCCGGCGGGACGGTACTGCTGGCCGAGCCGAACAACCTCGCCGGCCAGCTCGTGCGCAGCAGCGGTGTGGGGCCGGGCGATGCCAAGGCGCTGTTGTCCACCCACGTCTTCTACGCCACCTGCGAGGCCGGCAAGATCGCGCTCGGGGAAGGCGACAACTCCGTCGGCGATTTGCTTCCCGGCCTGCTGGCGGAGGCGGGCCTCACCGTTGTGGCCGGCTATCTCTCCGACAAGGCATCCCCCTTATGGCCTCCTTACTCCTCCCCGGAGCAGGCGGCCTTGGTCGAGGCGTTGGCGACCAGCGTCGAGGAAGAACGCTGCCCCTGGAGCAGAGACGAAACCCGCCGCTACTTCCTGGCGGGTGGGGGAGAAGATGGGGACTACGCAGACGCCTGGGCAGCGAGGCTGAGCGAGATGCGTGCCGACCTCGCTGCCATCCGGAGCGGGTTGCTCGCGACTGCGGGTGGGCAGGTGATGTACCTGATCGCTGCTACCAAGCCTTCCCAAGGGAAGTGAGGAGCGCGTCAGACCGTGGCGTCGTCTGCCCGCCATACCCCGAGTGGCGCGCCCAGAGGGATTTGAACCCCCGCAAACCCAGATCCGTAGTCTGGTGCTCTATCCGGGCTGAGCTATGGGCGCAGGCGCGAGTTGGATTCTAGGGCCTTGGCCGAATCGCTCAATCGCTGACGAGTGTGGTCTGGCGCTGCTCCAGGGCCCGCGTTGCCGCTATCCGACAGCCCAACTGGTCGAGCACGGCGTCCAACTCCTCGCGAAGACCTACTTCCAGCGTCATCGGATGGTTGTCCAGTTCACGCAGTAAGGCAGACAGCTGAAGCGCCTTCTGCTCGATCTTGGCCACGGTCTGCCGGGCGTCCATTCCAGCGACGACCGGCGAGCCCACTAGTTCCACCATGCCGCCCTCCATGGAGGGGTCACTTGGCCCCGGGGAAAATCGTGCTGCTAGCCAGCACGTCTGCAGCCATGCTATCGCTGCCAACCGCGACTGTCGAGGCTAGCCAGGGCCGGCCCCGGGTGAGCCCGGCCCTGGCTTCACGCAGGACTGATGCCGCGCCTGAATGGGCTACTCAGGAGGTGCACGAGCCGGACCAGCACCAGAGCCGCCAGCGTGTACACGGCCAAAGCGAGCAAGGCCGCCCAGAAGGTGGTGTGCCCGACCTGGGGCACTCCCGCCTTGAAGATGCCAGCGAAGGGGCTGGCCAGGGCCCCGCCCACGCGATCCACCACCGAGACAAAGCCGCCTCCGTAAACGGCGGTAGCGCGGAAGACGAAGTCAAGGGCCAAAAAGGCGTCGACGACCAGGACGCTGAGCAGAATCAGCTCGCTGATGCGGAACCCACCGCCTCGCCGAAGTGAGCGGGAGTTGGGCGTCGGGTGATCCGGCTGGGGAGCGTGGGCGGGCGCTTGGTCCGGCGCCGTACCGGGGCTGGTCTCAAAATCCGGCGGTGCTTCGACTTCCATACTCATGACCGACCTCCCTGTGCTGGGGTGGGCCCTTCCCCGGCTCACGGCCGGGGGCCCGCCCTCACCAGTACCAACGGCGGTAGGCAGAGGGTGTTTCACTTCTGGCGCTCGAGGCAGTGTGGCCGCGACAGCGATTGGCTATACTCGGCGCCGCGCTGCGGCGGCCCCGCAACCGGCTGGCGCGGATGGCGAAATGGTAGACGCGCGGGGCTTAGAACCCCGTGGGGATGACCCGTCCGAGTTCGATCCTCGGTCCGCGCACCGTTACGCTAGGTAGACCCGTAAATGAGCCCAAGCAAAACTGAGACCGCGCCGCTGGAGGTGAGCGTTGAGCGCCTTGCCGGATCGCAGGCCCGGCTCACCGTCGAGGCTTCTGCCGCCGACGTTGACCGCGCCCTCGTCCTGGCTCTGGGGCATCTCGGTCAGCAGTACAAGCTGCCTGGTTTCCGGCCCGGCAAGGCGCCTGCAGCCGTAGTCGAGCGGGCGGTCGGCTGGGAGGCCCTTCGCCAGCACGCGATCGAGGATCTCCTGCCTGAGGTCTGGGCTCGGGCCGTCGCTCAGGCAGAACTGGAGCCGGTCTCCCGACCAGACGTGAGCGAGGTAGTTTTGGAGCGCGGCGAGCCCTTCCGCTTCACTGCCAGTGTGGTGATCCGGCCCGAGGTTGTGCTTGGCGACTACCGCAAGATCAAGGTCGCGCTAAGCTCGGTCGAGGTGGCTGACGCCGACGTTGACAGCACCCTGGAGGAGTTACGCCAGCGCTACGCCCAGCTGGAGGACGCTGGTGACCGGGAGGCCATCCGCAGCGATGTGATCAGTGCCGAACTGACCATGCGCCACAACGACCAGGTGGTGGGCACCCCAGCTCAACTCCAGACCTTGGATCTGGAGCGGGACGACTTGCTCCCCGGCATGGCCGACCAGCTGGTGGGCGCCAAAGTGGGCCAAGCGGTCGAAGTGACCCTGACCATGCCTGAGGAGTACGCCCGCGAGGAACTGCGCGGGGAGCTGGTGGTGATCACCGCCGAGATCAAGCAGATCCAGGCCAAAGAGCTGCCCGCTCTGGACGACAATCTGGCGGCCATCGCCGGACAGGGTGAGAACCTGGCTGAGCTCCGTGACTTTGTTCGAGCTCAGCTGGCCGAGGAAGCTCGTCTGCAAGCTGAACAGGCCCAGGAGGCGAAGGCCCTGGAGGAACTGGTCGCGATCTCCCGCGTGGAGGTCCCGGAAGTGATGATCCAGGCCGAGATCGATCGCCAAATCAAGGACTTGGAGCTGCGCCTCTCCGCTTCGGGCATTTCCCTGGAGCAGTTGCTCGCCTCTGACGACAAGCAGATGGAGCAGATGCGGGGGGAGCGGCGCCAACCTGCTGTGGAGCGGGTCCAGCTGGAGCTCATCCTCGAGGACCTGTCGCGCCGGGAGAAGCTGGAAGTTTCCGACCGGGAGGTGGACGAGAACCTGCAGCGCATTTTCTCCAAAGGAGCCTCGAAAGAGAGCCGCCGACGGGCCCGCGAACCCCTGCGTCGGGAGCTCCTACTGGGGCAGGCGCGTCGCTGGGTGGCAGCTCGAGCCCGAGGCGAGTCGGAGCCGGAACCAGCCGCGACATAGTTTTCCGGACCCCTGGGTATACTCGCGGTGTCGGCGGCGAGATCCGTTCCCGGCCATCTGCGGCACCAGGAGGAGACCATGGCCCTCGTCCCGATGGTCATCGAGACAACTAGCCGGGGCGAACGCGCCTTCGACATTTACTCCCGCCTCCTCAAGGACCGCATCATCTTTGTGGGCACGCCCATCGATGACCAGATCGCCAATCTGGTCATGGCCCAGATGCTCTACCTAGAGAGCGAAGATCCGGAGCGGGACATCAATCTCTACATCAACAGTCCCGGCGG